>WHTL01000028.1 GCA_009377735.1 Acidimicrobiia bacterium | reverse complement strand
GACCTTCGATGTGTCGATGAATTCCTCGATGTCTCCGCCGAAGTTGGTGTAGGAGGCGAAGCGGGCGGCGACGCGGAGCGTGAGCTGCTTTCCACTACCGGCCACCCAGATCGGGATGTGGGGTTTCTGGAGTGGCTTGGGCTGACAGCGTGGCCCGTCGATGTGGTAGTACTTTCCTTCGAAGGTGGGTTCGTCCTCGGTCCACATCTTCTGCATGATCGCGACGCCCTCGGCGAGCTGACCGATTCGGACCGAGGGCTTGGGGAAGTCGTAACCGTGGGCGAGGAACTCGTGTTCGTACCATCCGGCGCCGATACCCATCTCAAGACGACCTCCCGAGATCACATCGATGGAGGCGGCGACCTGGGCGAGATATGCCGGTGGCCGGTAGCCGTTGCAGGTGCACATCTGGCCCAGTCTCAGGGTGTCGGTGGCTGTGGCCAGGGCCGCCATCATCGACCACGCCTCATACAGGGGCTCCTGGGTTGGTACGGGAAGGGTGTGGAAGTGGTCGACCACCCATCCCGACTCGAACCCGGTCGACTCCAGGGTCTTGGCGACACCAACCATTTTCTCCCAGTGATCCTCGGGAGGGATACCCACCAGATCGAGGACCCATCCTTGTGGTATGAACGCTCCGAATTTCATTCGGCCACCATACGGGAGATCGGGTGGGGGTTCGGACGGTTTCAGACTCTCTTCAAGCGCCTGCCTCCAGGTCGGCTTTTAGTCGGGCCAGCCGATCAACCGCATCTCGGGCGTAGTCACCTATCCAGCGGTCGTGAATCATCTTGATGGGCATGACATCGAGATGGTTCCAGCGCTCCCGACCCTCCCTCCGCACGACGACCAGCCCCGCTCGATGGAGCACCCCGAGATGTTGCATGACGGTGGTGCGATGGATATTGGGGAACTGGGTAGCGAGATCCCCGGTGGTCCGGGGGCCCTCCTTCAGTAGGTCGAGTATCTCTCGGCGGGTGCCGTTGGCCAACGCCTTGAAGATCTCATCGGAGTTGATGCCGGTTGCATCGGACTGGACATTCATGTGATATATTTATAACATGTTGAACCCAAACCGAAAGGATTTGTGATGTCGCTCAACTTCACCGTGAGTGGAAGAATCGCCCAACCAGTCCACGAGGTCTTTGAGGCGGTGGCTGATCCCCATCAGTTGTCGCAATATTTCACAACGGGCGGTGCCCAAGGTCGGTTGGAGACGGGTGCCACCGTTCAATGGGATTTTGCCGACTTCCCCGGGGTATTCCCGGTTCATGTGACGGAGGTCGATCAAGATCGCCGCATAGTGTTGCGGTGGCGGGCTGAATCCGGCGATGACACCACGGTGACCATGGACTTCGAGCCGCTCGCGGACGGCCGCACCCTGGTCAGCATCACCGAGGAGGGATGGCCCGAGACCGAGGAAGCCCAGAAGGTCTCGTACGGCAACTGCGAAGGATGGACTGGCATGTTGTGCGCCATGAAGGTCTGGATGGAGCACGAGATCAACCTGAGGGACGGCTTCTACAAGTAGAGGTCTGCCCTTAAGGACATCAGCGGATAGGGACAGCCGACGCCGCGAATATGCCGATAAATAGCGTCGCCGCCCTCCTATCCGCGTGAGTCCTAACATTCGGGCTTGATGGTCCATATCGGCTCCCTTCCCGTTGATCCACCCGTGGTTCTCGCTCCCATGGCGGGGGTGACGAACGCACCGTTCCGACGCATGTGTCGACGGTATGGTGCCGGTCTCTATGTCTCCGAGATGATCGGGGCCCGTGGGCTGGTTGAGGGGAACGCCAAGACCCTCGCCATGGCCGAGTTCTCCCCAGACGAGGATCCTCGCTCGATACAGCTCTACGGCACAGACCACGGCGCCATTGGTGAGGCGGTGGCGATGCTGGTGCGGGACAGAGCCGTCGATCACATCGATCTCAACTTCGGTTGCCCCATGCCCAAGGTGACCCGTCATGGTGGGGGAGCGGCCCTGCCCTGGAAGCTTGACCACTTCCAGGCGATCGTGACCGCAGCCGTGGACAATGCCGGCGAGGTCCCGGTAACGGTGAAGACCCGGATGGGTCTCGATGATGACCACCTCACCTTCGAGGATGCCGGGCTGATCGCTCGTGACGCCGGGGTGGCTGCCGTGGCCCTCCACGCCCGCACTGCTCACCAGCTCTACTCGGGGACGGCGAGATGGGAGGCGATCGGTCGTCTCGTGGAACTCCTCGATCCTCTCCCCGTGCTGGGGAACGGTGACATCTGGACCGCCGACGATGCGGTGGAGATGATGGCGCGGACCGGTTGCGCCGGGGTGGTGGTGGGTCGTGGATGTCTAGGTCGGCCCTGGTTGTTCGGCGATCTGGCAGCGGTGTTCTCCGGCCAAGAGCCAAATCAGCCACCAACACTGGGTGAGATCGGCGAGATGATGCACACCCATGCCCGGCTTCTCGTGGAGCATTTCGGGATGCCGTATGGGATCAACCTCTTCCGGCGTCATCCCTCCTGGTATCTCAAGGGATTCCCTGTCGGTCCCGAAATACGGGACCGGCTGTCACGGGTGTCGGACATCGACGAGTTGGCCGAGCTGGTAGCCAAGTTCGAGCCCGAGGTCCCCTTCCCTGTGGAGGCGAACCGTATGGTGCGGGGCCACTCCTCTGGGCCCCGTCCCGCAAAGGTTCCTCAAGGCTGGTACGACACCAGGACGGTGAGCGCCCTCGATGCCCGAGCCGAGGCGGTCGTCTCGGGCGGGTAGGGTCGGAATCGACGGGTGCCGTGCCAGAACGACCGGAAATTCCTGGGTGGCCTGGGTAGAGTGAGCCGGTCCAACGATGGAGGTGGCAAACGATGCCCTACATACTGTCACCGCCGGTGCCCGTCGGTCGCTCTGGAGTCTGGGGTGAGGGGGACGCATATCTCCGCTCCAAAATCTACGAGATCAAACCCGGAGCGCTACCACCGGTCCACTACGACGAGCATCTTCTCCGGCCCCACAGCATCACCCACGCCGAGGCACCGGGTCACGTCCTCAAGGACGGGGTAAACCTCGATCACTACTTCGCCCGGCCACAGTATTTCTTCGGTTGGACATTGGTGATCCGACTCCCGGCTGGAGGGTATGTCGAGGACGAGGTGGCGCATCGTATCAACCGGGTTAGAGCCGACGATCTCGCCCCGCATCTCGAGGGTCACAACGACATCTCCAAGGTGTTGATCACCGCGGAGGACTCACCACTCGACGAAGACGGCTTCCACGCCTCCCATCATGTGCTGGTCTTGGAGGAGTCGGCGGCACACCTCCTGATTGAGAGGCCCAGCTTCGATCTGTTCGGCACCTCCTACCGGTCGTGTGACTACCAGCCAGAAGGGATCGACAGACCTATTCACAAGATCCTCTTCGAGAGAGCTGTGGTATTGGAGTATCTCGCCCTGGCCGATGTTCCCGCTGATCGTTATTTTCTCTCGGCTTTTCCGGTCCGTCTCGATGGTTCTACCGAGTCTCCCCTTGCGCCTGTGCTATATACGAGGGAGGAGTTAGAAGGATAAGGAGTAATACAGTCATCAATCGTTTTGTTTGCGATCGTTCCAATCGAAACATACTGTTTCCATCTAGGAGGACTCCCCCCATGCGAAAAATCTTGACTCTGATGGCAGTGCTCGCGCTCATGCTCAGTTCCTGCGGGAACGGGGATGAGCCTGAGGAAGGAGCAGCGACTACTGGTTCCGATACGGAGGATGCCGTCACGACGGCAGCCGGGGAAAGCACCGAGACGACCGCGGCCTCTGAGGACGGAGGAGAAACTGCCGCAGGTGGGGATCCGGTGACTGTCGGCATGCTGACCACCCTGTCGGGAAATGCTGCGTATCTGGGCGAGGACACACAAAAAGGCTTCGAGCTCGCCCTGCAACTCGCTGGGGCCGATAACATAGAGCTGGTGGTGGAGGATGATGCCCAGGATCCCGAGGCCTCCCAGCAGCTCGCCGAGAGGATGATTCAACGAGACGGTGC
Organism: Acidimicrobiia bacterium; assembly: GCA_009377735.1. GTDB lineage: Bacteria > Actinomycetota > Acidimicrobiia > Spongiisociales > ZC4RG35 > WHTL01. The sequence goes on along the minus strand of WHTL01000028.1, from coordinate 14,559 downwards.
CCAGATCATGACCGGCATCGTCTTCTCGGATGTCGCCATGGCCGTGGTACCCGAGATCGTCAGCCAGGACATGATCTATGTCAGCTCCAATGCGGGGCCATCGCCCCTTGCCGGCGAGTCCTGTCACGAGAACTACTTCGCGGCGTCCTGGCAGAACGACAACCCGGCGGAGGTAGTGGGTCAGTACGCTTTGGATCAGGGTTTTGAAAATGTCATCGGTGCCGCACCCAATTATCAGGCGGGTCAGGACAGCGTCAACGGCTTCCGTCGTACCTTCGGCGAACTCCAAAACGAGTTCTACACAGAGCTGGGAGCCACCGACTATGCCCAAACGATCGCCCAGATCCGAGATGAGGACCCCGATGCGGTCTACTTCTTCTATCCCGGTGGGATGGGGATCTCCTTCGTCCAGCAATACATCGAATCGGGGCTCGCCGAGGACATCCCGATCATGGGTCCCACCTTCTCCGCCGATGAGACCCTCGTCGACGCCATCGGAGAGGCTGCCGTCGGGCTCCGCAATGGCTCGTTCTGGGCCCCAGATCTCGAAAATCCCGCCAACACAGAGTTCGTCGAGGCATATGTGGAGGAGTATGGGTCGACGCCGACAAACTATTCGGCACAGGGTTATGACACGGCCAATCTGATCCTCTCGGCGCTGGAGGCAACCGGTAACGACACTTCCGACACCGCTGCCCTCCGCGAGGCGATCAGGGCGGCGGACTTCGAAAGTGTCCGTGGTGACTTCGAATTCGGCACCAATCAACATCCCATCCAGGATTGGCACATCCTTGAGGTGGTCCCCGGTGAGGAGGAGGGGGACTACACCAACACCATCGTGGAGGAATCCGTCCTTGAGGATCATGTCGACGCATATGCCGAAGAGTGCGCCATGGGTGGCTAAGGCCACTCACGCCGGAGAGCACTAGGTGGAACTCTTTCTCGAGCAGACCCTAAACGGGCTGCAGTCGGGATTCACCTTGCTCATGATCTCGGCCGGTTTGACACTGATCTTCGGGATGATGGGGGTGCTCAACCTCGCCCATGGCTCGTTGTTCATGATCGGGGCTTTCGTTGCCGCGGATGTGGGCGCCCGTACCGGTAGTTTCGAGTGGGCACTTGTCGCTGGGGTACTCGGGGCAGCATTGGCGGGGGCGGTCATGGAGCTGGTAGTGATCCGCTTCCTCTACCGTCGTGACCATCTCGATCAGGTCCTGGCCACATTCGCCGTCGTCCTCATCGCCAACCAGGGGGTGCAGATGGTATGGGGAATACAGCCTCGAACCTTGAACAGACCAGAGTGGCTGGAGGGCTCGATCGGAATCCTCCCGGGTCTCCAGTACTCCATCTATCGGCTTGCCATCATCCTGGCGGGTATGGTCGCCCTCCTCTTTCTCTGGCTCCTCATCGAGCGCACCAGGGTGGGAATGTGGATCAGGGCAGGGAACACCAACAGGGACCTTCTCGGTGCCCTCGGTGTCAACGTCTCCCTCCTGTACACGCTGGTTTTTGCCATCGGTGCGGGGCTGGCCGGTTTTGCCGGTGTGGTGGCGTCTCCCTATCTCACCGTTCAGTCCGGGATGGGCGACAACTTCCTCATTCTCAGCTTTGTCGTGATCGTCATCGGTGGTATCGGATCGATAAGGGGGGCGGTGATCGCCTCCCTGGTCGTTGGTCTCGCCGAGACCTATGCACACACATATCTCCCCGGTGTGGTTGGCGTCTTCACCGACCCGTCGTCGGCTGCCTCGATTGGTTCATCCCTCGCCTCGGCGTCCATCTATCTCGTGATGGTGGTGGTGCTCCTGGTGCGACCGCACGGTTTGTTCGGGTTAGAGGTCTCCTCGACATGACCCAGATGGAGGCCACTGAGGCGGTCGATATGGAGGCCATGGTTGGTGGGCGGAGCGCCCGTCGGCCCCTGACACTTACCGCTGTTGTCCTCGTCGTCGTGGGGCTCTCGCCTCTCGTCGCAAATGTTTTGGGGCTGGGCTACCTACAGGGAAGCCTCACCAGGACCGTGATCCTGGGGATGGCCGCCGTGGCACTCGACTTCATCGTCGGATACGGGGGTCTGGTCAGCTTGGGACACGCTCTGTTCGTTGGGCTTGGCTCTTACACCACTGGTGTTCTCCTCTACAACCTGTCCTCCGGAATAGGGCCCGGCGCCAATCAGGCACTAGTCGTCTTGCCGCTGGCGATGCTGGTGGGTGCCATGCTCGGGTTTGGATTAGGGGCGCTGGCGTTACGGACACGCGGGGTCTATTTCATCATGGTGACCCTTGCCTTCAACCAGATGATGTACTTCCTCTTCAATACCCTGGAACCGTACGGTGGCGACGACGGGGTCCGCCTCGAGGAGCGGAACCACCTGGGCCCACTTAGCCTTGAGAGCGACCTGGTCTTCTTCTACGTATGCTTCGCGCTGCTGGTTTTGGTGGTGGTCGGGTTCAACATCCTCATCAGGTCCAAGTTCGGTTGGATCCTGAGGGGGGCTAGAGACAACGACTTGAGGATGAGGGCATTGGGAGCGAGCACCCGACGCTATCAGCTGATGGCGTTCGTCATTTCGGCATCGGTTGCCTCCCTGGCCGGGGCTCTCGCCGTGAACGAGTCACAGTTCCTATCGCCAGATATCGCTCATTGGACCGTTTCCGGTGAGCTTCTCGTGATGGTGATTGTTGGGGGCCTGGGGAGCCTCATCGGTGGTGTCATCGGATCGGGAATCCTGTTGGTACTCGAGGAACTCGCCATCGACCTGACCGACGACTGGCAGTTCTTCGTCGGAATCGGGCTGGTCCTCATACTCCTGGTGGCCCGTAACGGCGTCGCCGGGGTAATCCTCGGAAAGCATCGCAATGTCTGAGACCGTCACTCTTGAAGCCAATGGTCTCGACAAGCACTTCGGGAACCTGCATGTCACCTGGTACGTGGATCTTGCGGTGCAAACCGGCGTGATACACGCTCTCATCGGGCCAAACGGTGCCGGGAAAACCACTCTCCTCTCCCAGCTGAGCGGGGAGCTCCCCCCTGACTCTGGGACGGTTCTCCTCGACGGCGTGGATATCACGGATGTGGGCCTCTCGAGCCGGGTTGACCTTGGGATCTGTCGCAGCTTCCAGACGTCGTCGCCCTTTCCCGACTTCACGGCGCGAGAGAATGTGGTGCTGGCTTTGCTCGCCTCGGAGGGTCGTGGAATGGGTCTCATCCGGGGAGGGGGTAGCGACCAGGACCACAACCGTATCGCCGATGATCTCCTCAGCGATGTCGGACTCGACGTCGATGGCTCGACCCCCGTCCCCGAACTGGACCACGGGGCCATTCGTCAGCTCGAGATCGCCATGGCACTGGCAACGGACCCCTCGATACTCCTTCTCGATGAGCCTATGGCGGGTCTCGCCCCGGGGGAGGTAGAGGGACTTGCCGACCTGCTCGGGCACATCCGTTCCGATCACGGGATCATCCTCGTTGAACACGACATGGATGTCGTCTTCTCCTTGGCAGATCGGATCACGGTGCTCTCCGAGGGTGCAGTGGTAGCCAGCGGGACACCAAACGAGATCCGCGATGACGACCGGGTGCAGGAGCTCTATCTGAGAGAAGGCGATCCACAATGATGCTGAAGATACGGGATCTTCACGCTGGCTACGGATACGCCAAGGTTCTGTTCGGTGTGAGCATCTTTGTGGGGGACGGTGAGATCGTCACACTCTTGGGGAGGAACGGGATGGGGAAATCGACAACCGTGAAGACCATCTTTGGGCTCCTCCCCGCAACTCAGGGTTCGATCCTGTTTCGGGACAACGAGATCCTGGGTCGAAAACCCCACCAGATTGCCCGCGCCGGGTTGGGTCTGGTGCCCGAGGGTCGTGAGGTGTTTCCGCTCCTCACGGTCGATCAAAACCTGGCGGCCATGGAGCGGCAGGGAGCGTCGGGCTCGCTGATATGGGACAGGGGCCGGGTCTACGAATTCTTCCCCCAGCTGGCAGACCGGATGGACCTGCGTGCCGATCACCTGTCCGGGGGAGAACAGCAGATGTTGTCGATCGGTCGCGCCCTCGTGATGAACCCCGACCTTCTGGTCCTCGACGAGGCAACTGAGGGTCTCGCCCCGTCGATCCGAGCCGAGATTTGGGTGCGTCTCGCCGAGTTACGCGACCAAGGTCAGAGCATGCTCGTCATCGATGGCCACGTCACGGAGGTGTTGGACCTGGCGGACCGTGCCTCCATCCTTGTGAAAGGCGAGATCACCTGGGATGGCACCGCGGCGGAGCTGATCGCCGACCAGGACACCCGCCGGATGCATCTCGGAGTGGGGTAGCCCCTCAGACCCCGGGCGGACTGGCATGCTCTAGCCGCCGATCACTGACTCGAAGTGGCGGAAGGCGGCGCTGGCCAGGTTCTCATCGATGTGGTTGAAGAGCGCACGGGCCCGTTCGGCAGGCCAGTCGTCGGGCGTCAGCGATGGCGGGAGGCCGGGATCGAGATACGGGAGTCGGCGCCAATGGGCCAGGCTCTCCAGGTATTCGATGAACGCTCGACGAGTCGCATCCGGGCTGGAGCCATCCCAACTGTCCACAACCCCTTCGAACTCCTCGAGATAGGTTTCGTATAGATCGCGAAGGGCTGGGAGGTCCCACGCCGCAGCGACCATCTCCTTCTCGTCGGCGAATCCCAGATATACCCCCTGCCACATCATCACATGCTCTACCACGCCGAGGCGACGCATCATTCGCTCCGTCTCATCTCGGAGGGATGAAGGTGCGATCCAGACTCCGGGGGCGGCTTGACCGTATCCCAGCCAGGTGAGACGAGAGCGGATCAGATAGCGGGTACTCCTCTCGGCTTCGGGAACGGAGAACACGCATGCCACCCATTCTTCGTCATCGCCTGAACGGCCTTTGGCACGGAAGATGCGACCGTCGCCGTCGGCAAGGATCTCCGTGGTGGCATCGCTCAGTCGGTACCCGGCCGTGTCGTGCCGCTTCTCGGAGATGAGGAGGCCCTTTGCCTTCATCCGGGAGCAGGCGGAACGAATCGCCGTCTCCTCGATACCAAAGTCGCCCAGGAGGGTGATCAAATGGGAGATTGCGATCCAGCCACCAGCGCGGCGGCCAAACGCGCCGTACAGCTCCAGGATGCGTGCCTTGGGTTGCGGAACTTCCCTCATCAAATCAATCGGCCTTAGATTTCCGTCTGTCGTATCATCAACGATCGTAAGAGGAAGGAGATATGTTGTCACAAAGTCGGAGTTCCCATATCGATACCTTCTGTAGGGACGGGATGCCGCCTAAGTCACAACTACCCGACCTCATCTTCACGATTCCCGAGGTGAACTACCCCGATCGTCTCAATGCGGCGTCCGTGCTGCTTGCCGGTGGTGATCCCGAGGCACCATGTGTGTCTGGTGGTGGCGTCGCCTGGACCTACGGTGAACTTGGGACGTGGTCGGCGCGAATTGCCCACGTCCTCGTCGACGAGCACGGTCTAGTCCCCGGCAATCGGGTGATTCTCCGAGGAGGGAACAACCCCTGGACGGTTGCGTGTTGGTTGGCCGTGCTCAGGGCAGGTGGTGTGGTGGTTACCACCATCCCAATTCTGCGTCCGGGGGAGATGGAGAAGGTGATCGCCAAGAGTGAGCCCAGCGTCGCCCTCTGTGAGGCGACCTTCGCCTCTGATATGACGGGGTTAGAGGGCCCGGCCTGGCGTCTCTGGGGCGATGAAGGCGAGGAGTCCCTGGAGACGGTTGCCGCCACCAAACCCGACACGTTCGACGATGTGGACACATCAGCGGACGACGTCGCTCTCATTGCCTTCACCTCCGGCACCACCGGTGAGCCAAAGGCCCCGATGCACTTCCATCGTGACCTGCTTGCCATCGCCGACACCTTTGGGAAGATCCTCAAGGCCCGTTCCGATGATGTATTCACCGGTAGCCCACCCTTGGCATTCACCTTCGGTCTGGGTGGAGAGGTCGTCTTCCCGATGCGGTTAGGCGCCTCGACGGTGTATCCCGATAAACCGGGGCCGGAACCTCTGGCACAAACAATCGACGAGGCGAACTGTACGGTCTGTTTCACCTCACCCACCGCCTACCGCGCTCTGATGGGGATGATGGACCGCTTCGATCTCTCCAGCCTGCGACGCCCCGTATCAGCAGGGGAGACCCTGGGTAAGACAACGTACGATGCGTTCCTGGAGACGACGGGGGTGAAGATCATCGACGGTATCGGGTCGACCGAGATGCTCCACATTTTCGTCTCCGCCTCGGACGATGACATCCGACCCGGTGCCACAGGGCTCCCAGTGCCTGGGTTCGAGGCCAAGGTCGTCGATAAGCAGGGCCACGACGTTCCAGATGGTGAGGTGGGCAGGTTGGCCGTGCGAGGACCCGTGGGCTGTCGCTATCTCGATGACGAGCGGCAGACCACCTACGTACAGGACGGCTGGAACCTTACGGGCGATGCCTACATCCGCGACTCCGATGGTTACTTCTGGTATCAGGCTCGTACTGACGACATGATCATCTCCTCGGGTTACAACATCGCCTCGCCGGAAGTCGAGGAGGCTCTGCTGAGTCATGAGGAGGTCATGGAAGCCGGGGTGATCGGGGTGGACGATCCGGATCGGGGTCAGCTAGTCAGGGCCTTCGTTCATCTGCGAGACCCCTCCATGGCGTCCGACGATCTCGCTAAGGAGCTGCAGGATCATGTCAAGGCCACCATTTCCCCCTATAAGTACCCACGGGCGATCAGCTTCTCCGACACGCCGCTCCCAAAGACCTTGACGGGCAAACTACAGCGGTTCGCACTGCACGATCTGGACAGCTGATGACCCTTCCCGGGGAGCGTGTCGCCGTCGTAACGGGTGGCACCCGCGGTATAGGAGCCGCCATAACCCGGGCACTCATACCCGAGGTGGGTGCGGTCATCGCCGTCGCCCGTGATCGTGTGGAGATGGATGGCGTGGAGGTCCTCACCTGTGATGTCACCGACGCCTCTGCGGTGACAAACACGCTCGATGGCATCGGTCAGATCGACGTTCTCATCAACAACGCCGGCACGTCGACATCGAATCCCATCGAGCGAACCAGTGACGACGACTGGCACACGATGTTGTCGGTCAATGCCACGGCGCCGTTCTTGTGCTCGAGGGCGGTGGTCCCGGGGATGAAGGAGCGGGGCTTTGGTCGCATCGTCACGGTCGCCTCCACGGCTGGGCTCCACGGCTCGCCCTACATCACTGCCTACACGGCGTCCAAACATGCTGCCGTGGGGCTCACGCGGGCTTTGGCCGCCGAGTTGGAGGACACCGGCGTGACCGCCTCTGCGGTATGCCCCACATATGTGAAGACTGAAATGACCGACAGGACGATTCGAAACATCTCGGAGCGGACGGGCGCCGGGATCGAGGATTCCTGGCGTCGATTGGCCGATCTCACCCCCCATGGTCGTATCCTGCAGCCAGAGGAAGTCGCCGATGCTGTCATCGACCTGATCGGCGACCCCACGGCAAACGGGCAGATAAGAGAGTTGGACGGAGGGTCATGAGCTTCAACGGATCGGTACCTGTGAACGAGAAATGGCGGCACTTCGACTTCTGGATCGAGGATGGCGTCGCAACCCTCACCTTTACCCGACCGGACCGGCTCAATGCACTCACCTTCGAGGTATACGCCGACCTGCGGGACCTCTTCGGGCAGATCCCCCACCGTGACGACATCGACGTTCTCATAATCACCGGTCAGGGACGTGCGTTCTGTTCCGGTGGCGACGTCAACGACATAATCGGGGAACTGGTCGAATACGACGCCAAGCAACTGCTTGAGTTCACTCGGATGACCGGACACGTCATCCAGAACATGAGGGAGTGTCCGATACCCATCATCGCTGCCGTAAACGGCACGGCAGCCGGTGCGGGTGCCGTCATCGCCCTCGCCTCAGATTTCCGGATCGTCGTTCCCGGTGTTCAATTCCGATTCCTCTTCACCAAGGTTGGGCTCTCCGGTGGCGATATGGGGTCTGCATATCTGTTGCCGCGAGTGGTCGGACTAGGCAGGGCCACCGAGATCCTGATGTTGGGAGAGCCCGTGGGAGCGGAGAAGGCGGTTGAGATCGGTCTCGCCAACTGGATGGTCGAAGCAGGGGAACTCCTCGACACCGCCAACGATCTCGCCCGTCGTCTCGCCGATGGACCCCGATTCGGATACGCCATGACCAAGTTGCTCTTGAGCCGAGAACAGGATATGGATCTCGCCGGTGCCCTGGAATACGAGGCGATGACCCAGGCCCTTCTCATGGGCTCCGAAGATCACAAGGAGTTCCATCGCGCCTTCACCTCGGGGCAGCAACCCAAATGGACGGGACGATGACCCATCGGTTTGTCAACCCAGACTCACTGGCGCCGGCGCGGGGATTTAGCCACGCCGTCGTGGCCACACCGGGGACCACGGTCTATCTGGGTGGTCAGGTTGCCTTCGATGCCGATGGCGCGGTGGTAGGTGAAACCATGGCCGAGCAGTACGGCATTGCTCTGGGCAATGTGGTGACTGCTCTGGAAGCGGCGGGTGGAACGCCAACGGACATCGTCTCCATGGTCGTCTATGTCACCGACATGGATGCCTATCGCTCCGACCTCTCCGGTATCGGCACCGCCCATCGTGCCCATCTAGACCGCCACTTCCCCGCAATCGCCCTGATCGGCGTTTCCGAACTGGTAGAGCCCGCAGCCCTGGTGGAGATAGTGGCCACCGCCGTCATCCCCGGGACATAACCCCCGAACCTTATCGTCAGCGATCCGTCGAGACCCCGTAGACGAGTCCATCGACTTTGTCCCCGGCGTCATCGAGCAGATGAAGGATTGGCGGTTCGTTTTCTCCGATCGGAACCCCCCAGATCGTCGCATCAGGATCGCACGCGTGGAGGATCGCTCTGGTGTCGGTGCCACATCCAGATTTGAGCAGGATCGATGAGACTGGGCCCAAGTTGAACCCGTCGGGGAAATCGTAGACCACATTGCCAGCATCGTTTTCGATGGACCAACCCGTGAGGTCGGCTGCGGTTTCACCGCTGTTCACCACGACGAGCGCTTCTCCGGAGACCGGGGACTCGCTTCCCTCGAGAAGGAGCGTCGGGATCCAGACTGCAGCGGGTGTTGGTTGGAGCGGGGTCGGTTCGAAGCCGTCGGCATCGTTTCGTATCGAATGTGCGGCGACGCGGGCGCATCCATCCGCCACGTCCAGGCGGATCTTCCCGGGAGTTCGGAGCACACCTACCTTCTCCTCGTATGCGGTGTAGTCCAGGATGGTCCCATGGTGCGATGTCACCTTGACCCTGCAATCCTGACCACCGGGCACGATGTGTAGGAACCACCTATTGGGAGCCTCGAGCGTTTCGTACCGCACGCGTTTGGAAACCTCGGCAAGGTGGATCGGATACGCACCGTCCATAGGGTCACCACAATCGGCCAAGACCCGACCGTTGACGATTCTCGTCTCTCTATCCATGTGTCCGCCTGGGATGGTGACGTTGACCTCGCCTGAAACGATGACCCGGTGCTCATCGAGGTGGGTATGGCCCAATGTGAGATCGAGTGTCTCTCGCCACCAGCCCGACGCAGTTGTAGATATCGGACCAATCGACTCCGCCCAGCTGAGACAAGAGTCCTCGCCGTAGATGGCCAGTGACTCCTCCTCGAACACATTGTCTACGTCGATGCGACGATCGAGTGATTCGAGTCGAGGGCTGCCATCGAGGACATCGGTGATTTGCAGCATCCCATTCCAGCGATCGGCAAAGTCTTGTTCGATCTCCGATGCACTCGGATCGAGGTGGCAGGCCCGGCCGGCATACCCGATAGAGAGTCGGAAGGGATTGGAATGAACAACAGCGAACACGCTGTACCCACCGTTAGCCATAGGACCACGAGCAGAAGCCGGACGCTCATAAGGGTTCGACGTCTCGACAACATTCCCGGTTCCCGTAGAGCTGGAAGCGCCGGTCGCCACTACCCGGCGATGGCGTTGCTGGGTGTCTCCGAGCTGGTTGAGCCCGGCGGCTTGGTGGAGGTCAAGGCCACCGCCGTGATACTGGGCGACTAACGAATCAAGCTTCCCTAGAATCTCTAGCTTGTGGGGATCGGTCGAAATCGACTCGGGAGTTGAGACACCCAAAGGGGGAATAAATGAAGAACAAGATTGGTCTTGTTGTCGTCGCCGTGGTGGCATCGGTGCTGATCACGGCTCCGCTCAGTGTGTGGGCATCGCATCGGTTCAACGATGTTGGGGACGACAACGTTTTCCACGACGACATTGATTGGTTGGCGGACAACGGGATCACCCTGGGTTGTAACCCACCCGAGAACACCGAGTTCTGCCCTGAGGAGCCCGTCACCCGCCAGGAGATGGCTGCGTTCCTACACCGGATGGCGAGCCAGGGCGGTGCCGTTTTTGGAACTCGCGATACCGATTTGGCGACGTCCGGCACAACCACCGATGGCCGTGCGGACCTGGTCGAGTCACTCGATTTCGTGGCTCCCAGCGACGGTGTCATCCATGTGACGGCGAAGGCGTTGCTTACCAACCAGACTGACACACCTGCCGAAACGAACGCCGCCCTCATGCTCGATGGCAAGGGCGACCTCAATGCGAATGACAGAATCATCGACGGAAGTCGCTATTCGTTGGACGGATCCGGTGAGCCGGGTCAGTCCGTGACCACGAACCTCAGCACAGCCGTTCCCGTCTCCGCTGGCAAGCACACAGTCGACATGTACATCGATGGTGCCGCCGGGGCAACGAGTTGGACACTTGAGAACATCTCGGTCGTCTTCACACCCAATGGGTCGGCCACCAAACCCGGTGTCACTCCCGAGTTCGCTCCGAACTGAGCAGCTCGCGGGCGATGATGGTGCGTTGTACCTCCGAGGCGCCTTCGTAGATCCGGGGGGCCCGTACCTCGCGGTATAGCTCCTCGAGGAGGTGGCCCCGTTCCAGGGCCCGGGCACCATGGAACTGAATGGCCTTATCCACCACCCGGGAGGCCATCTCGGTGGCGTGCAACTTGGCCATGGCCGAGAGTCGGGTGACATCGGGGCCGCCATTGTCATACTCGTCTGCCGCCTCGAACACCAGCAGTCGCGCCGTCTCGATATCGACGGCCATGTCGGCGACACCGTGTTGGATGGCCTGCAGATCACCAAGAGTGCCACCGAATGCCTCCCGCGATGCGGTGTGTTCCAGGGTGGCGTCGAGGGCTGCCTGGGCGAGTCCAACTGCGAAGGCTCCGACGCTGGGCCGGAACAGATCGAGTGTCGTCATCGCCACCCTGAAGCCCCTGTTCTCCTCACCGAGGAGGGCATCGGGGGGAACGGTGACCTCCTCGAGACGGATCCGGCCGAGTGCATGGGGAGCGACCATGTCGAGGGAATCGCCGGTCAGCCCGGGAGAGTCTCCCGGCACCACAAAGGCGCTAACCCCTCGGGAGCCCTCTTCGCCGGTACGGGCAAAGACGGTGTAGACATCGGCATCGGGGGCATTGGAGATCCAGGTTTTCTCACCCGAGATCACCCATCCGTCGTCGGTTCGATTGGCGCTGGTCGATATGGCGGCGGCGTCGGAGCCCGCCTCAGGTTCGGTGAGGGCGAAACCCGCCACGGCTCGACCCGCGGCGACGGCGGGAACCCACCGTTCCATGGGGGCGGCGGTGGCGTGGAGGAGGATTGGATAACCCCCCAGACCCTGTAGGGCTAGGGCGGTCTCGGCAGGGGGCAGGTGTTGCCCCAGGCACTCGCGTATCACGCAGAGTGCCCGTGCCGACACGGACCCATGCAGCTTCCCGCCAACATTCTCGGGGAAGATCTCGGGGAGGAGGTCTTGGCCGAGAGCGTCGAGAAGGGGGCGGTTGACTCGACCGTCGGGACCTTCCTCGACCAACGGGATCAGACCATCGACCACACCGAGAGCGATCTCTCGTAGTCGAATGTCCTCGTCGGTTCGACGCATCTGGCTGCGGCCTTCCGTATATTGTCCGGTTTGCGAACGTCACGGTAACATCACATGCATGGCTCCCCACAGGTTGGCGTGTATCGGCGGGGGACCGGCCGGTCTCTACACGGCCATACTTGCCCGTCGTGTTCTGCCCGACTGTGAAGTCACGGTTTATGAGCGCAATCCTAGGGATGCCACCTTCGGGTTTGGTGTGGTCTTCTCCGACGAGACGCTGGACAACATCGCCGACGCCGACCCCGTGTCCTACGAGAGGATCGAGAAGGAGTTCCGATACTGGTCCGACCTCGAGATTCGCAAGGGGTCAGAGGTCACCCGCTCGACCGGTCACGGGTTCGCCGCCTTCCCACGTCTCCGCCTCCTCCAGATCCTGGCCGATCGTGCCACCGAACTGGGAGCGGAGGTTCGCTTTGAGACACCGGTCGACGATCCGGAGTCGATAGACGCCGATGTGGTGGTGTGCGCCGAAGGGGTGAACTCGTCGATGCGGAAGAGGTGGCAATCCCAGCTCGATATCTCGGTGCGCCCCGGGGCGGCGCGGTATGCCTGGTTCGGTACCGAGCACGACTTCGGAGTGTTCACCTTCATATTCGAGGAGACGCCACACGGCGTGGTGCAGGCCCATTGTTACCCATACATTGATGACGGAAGCACCTTTATCGTCGAACTCGCCGACCAGACCTGGCACAAGTTGGGTCTACAACCTGACCAGGAATTCCAGCCCGGAAAGTCCGATCCGGGCACCATTGCCTTCTCCGAAGAGCTGTTCGGTCGCCATCTCGACGGCCACGGTCTGATTGGGAACTTCTCGCAGTGGATTCAGTTCCCCGAGGTCACGGGTCGCAATTGGTGGTCGGATAGGTATGTGTTTTTGGGCGATGCGATCCACACCGCCCACTTTTCGATCGGGTCCGGGACCAAGCTGGCACTGGAGGATGCCATCGCACTCGTCGACGCACTCGGGTCTCACGAGAACCTCGAGGAGTCCCTGCAGTCGTACCAGGAGAGCCGGATCCCCCAGGTGGAGTCGACCCAGAGGGCGGCCCGTACCTCCCAGGACTGGTTCGAGAATGTCGACCGCTACTGGTCGCTCCCCGATCCCCAGTTCGATTTCCAACTTCTCACCCGTAGCCAGCGGATCAACCTCGACAACCTGCAGGTGAGGGATCCGGTCCTGTCAGAGAAGATCGTCGACTGGTGGCGGGGGAGCCGACCTCTGGCGACTCCACCCGATGCCCCGCCCATGTTCGCGCCGTTCCAACTTCGCGAGGTGGTCCTCCCCAATCGGGTCGGTGTCTCTCCCATGGCGCAGTACTGCGCGGTGGACGGAGTGCCCAACACCTGGCATCTGGTGCATCTGGGGAGCCGGGCCGTTGGCGGCGCGGGTCTGGTGATGGTCGAGATGACCTGTGTGACTCCCGAGGGTCGCATCACCCCCGGTTGTACCGGTCTTTGGAACGACGAGCAGGCCGAAGGGTTTGGCCCCATCGTCGACTTCGTGCACGACCACACTGACGCCGTCCTCGGGATGCAACTGGGGCATTCGGGTAGGAAGGGAGGTATGAGGGTGCCATGGGAGGTCGATGGCGACGACTACCACCCGCTCGAGGGGGAGTGGGAGCGGCTGTCTGCCTCACCGGTGTCATTCCTTCCCGACGGTCCCGTTCCCACAGAAATGACCCAAGATGACATGGAGGAGACCACAGAGGCTTTCGTGGCTGCGACAGTGCGATCCCGGGATCTGGGTTTCAACCTACTGGAGCTCCACTTCGCTCACGGTTACCTTCTTTCCAGTTTCATCAGCCCCCTCACCAATCACCGAACCGACGGCTACGGGGGAGATCTCGAGGGGAGGCTCCGCTATCCGTGTGAGGTGATCACGGCAGTGCGGAATGTCTGGCCCGACGATCTGCCTCTCTCTGTGCGGATCTCGGCGACCGACTGGGCCGACGGCGGCACCACCGGTGATGACACCGTCGAGATGGCTCGCCGGTTCGCAGAGTTGGGAGTCGACATCATCGATGTCTCCACCGGCCAGGTAGTGTCCCACCAGCAGCCTCGCTACGGACGGCTCTACCAGACGCCCTTTGCCGACCGGATCCGTTTGGAGACCGGGATGCCCACGATGACGGTGGGTTCGGTGTCATCGGTGGACGACGTCAACACGGTCCTGGTGGCGGGTAGGTCCGACATTTGTCTGATGGCCCGTCCCCATCTGGTCGATCCCTACTGGACCCTGAACGCCACCATGGACCAGGGATATCCCGGCCACCCCTGGCCCCCTCAATATCTGATGGGTGCCAACACCCGCCGTCGTCTCCAGGACCCCGACGATCGGGTGCGGGAGCCGGAGCAGCGTACGCTCTAGTTTCGTCCCCGCGCCTGACCTTTGGGCTGGGGCCGTCGCTCAGCGGGCGTGGGAACCCTGGGTTCGGGGGGTCGGGGTGAGACTGACTCAGGTGAGGAGCAGCGTCTTCAGGCGTCGTCTCGTTATCGCCACACCGATCAGGCCCATGACAACGAGGAAGAGGACATGGCCAATCATGGTGATGTCG
>WHTL01000225.1 GCA_009377735.1 Acidimicrobiia bacterium | reverse complement strand
GTTGTTGAGACGATCAGCTCCTGCCAACGACCGCTGATCTCCGTGGACCCAAACCGGGAGGTTCTTTGCCTCCAGATCCGCCCACAGCGGTTCCAACCCTTCGTCGTCGAGGTCGGTGCCGTCGATGTTGGATCCGATCTGGATTCCCCGGAGACGTGGGAACGATGCGATACGGTCGAGCTCGGCAAGCGACGCTTCCACATCTTGGAGCGGAAGTGTGCCGAATATGTGAAATCGATCGGGGTTGGAGTCACTCAACTTGAACAGATGGTCATTCTGAATCCGGGCGAAATCGATCCCGACGTGGGCTGGAAGATGATAGAAATAGTTCGGTGGGGCGACGGCGATCACCTGCATGTCGACCCTTTGAGCGTCCATTTCCGACAACCGGACCTCGGGGTCGAAGATGCCAGCAGAGAGGGGGCCGAGTCGGGCTCGACCCGGATACGAAAGATATCGAACCCCGCCCTCCTCGATCAGTATCGGCCCATGCTCGGGATGGGTGGCCGTCATCTCCTCTAAGGCATCAGGGACGATTGCATGGGTGTGGACATCACAGATGGTCATGGCTTGGTCCCTTTCGAGGTCGAGAGCACTAGGTGGCGAGGAGATCGAGTTCCTCGAACTTTCTCAGGACCCCGGCCTTAGCTACCGCCACTGCATCGTCGGAAGAATCCCTGGGGAAGGGCAGGTCTACATCGATGTCATCAACTAGGTGGCCACCTTTGGCAAACACGATGATGCGGTTGGAGAGTTCGACTGCTTCCCCGACATCATGGGTGACGAACAGCACCGCCTTCTTGGTCTCCTGCCACATGGCATGGAGTTCACGCCGAAGGGAACGGGCGGTGATGGCGTCGAGATGGCTAAAGGGCTCGTCCATGAAGAGAACATCGGGTTCTATCGAGAAGGCGCGAGCGATACCCACTCTTTGCTGCATGCCACCGGAGAGCTCGTCGGGGTATTTGTCGCCCTTCTCTCCGAGGTGGACCATATCGAGATACCGCTGACACCGCTCTTTCGTCTCCTTGGAGGAGGGGTCGGCTTGCACGAAGAGCAGATTATCCATGACCGACCGCCAAGGCAGGAGGCGCGAGGATTGAAACACGTACCCCGGATGGGCGTCCTTTTGGTCCTGGGTGATCTCGACAGTGCCCGAGCTGGGGGTCTCGATCCCGCTGAGGATGTTGAGTAGGGTCGACTTGCCACAGCCCGACGGACCGACGATCGAAACGAACACGTGCCCACCGATCTCGAGGTTGACATCGTCCAGGGCGACGACGCGGTCCTCACCGACGCCGAACTCCTTACGGAGATTGGTGATCTTGATTTCAGCCATAAGGTTCTCGTTCCTTGTCTGCGTCGATTTCAGTGTCGAGGGTTTGGTTGGCGTCGCTATCGACGTCAGACCTGTCAGTGTCTGTGATGGCCTCCTGCTCCGGCAGGTCCATGCCGCCAACCTGGGGTCGCCATCGGAAGGCCTTCTCGTAGATGCGATCAAAGACGAACTTCTCCAGGAAGAGGGCGAACACGATGAAGAACAGTGCGTAGGCGATCACTCCGTGAGCACGGTGGGCGTCGTACCAGAATTTGATAGTCCATCCGGCACCTTGGTCGGAGGCGAAGACCTCCGCCAGCACGAGTCCCTTCCATCCTATGGAGAACCCATATCTCATGGCCGCAAAGAAGAACGGCATGAGAGACGGCATCAGAAGGTGACGTGTCGTTCGGTTCTGGGGGACGTTGAATGAGCGTGCCATATCGAACAGCTCGCGGGGGGTGTTTCGCACGCCTTCCCGGACGTTGACGATCACGAATGGGATCCCGGCGAGGACGGTCACCAGCACCGGCCCTGTATGGCCGAACCCGAAGACGAGACCAGCAAACAGTGCCCAGACGAGGGCCGGCATCGCAAGAATCGCCATGATCCAGTCGTGGAAGAAGGCGTCAACTGACTTCGAGAGGCCCATAGAAAGGCCGATAGTGGTGCCAATCACCATGGAGATGGCGAACCCGACAAAGAGTCTCGCCAGGGATATCCCGAACGTGGCATATAGGTTGGTGCGTTGCAGGGTATTGAGAGTGATCTCATCCCACATGAACGAGAGCACCTGTAGCGGCGATGGGAAGACGAGCGAGTCGAGTACGAAATAGACCACCGTCCACACCGCGAGCACGACCACGGGAAACAGCATTCTGGGGAACCAGGTCGATGTCACGAAACCGAATGGATCACGCCCGTTTTCAATAGGGGGAGTCACTGCCGTCATCCGATTTCCTTGTGTTTCGAGGACGTCATGTTGAGCTCACTTCCTGTCTCCAGCGGAAGAACCTGCGCTCGAATGACTGGAGGACGACCTTCTCAAGGAAAAGGGCAAAGATGAAGAAGGCCAGCACCCATGTGAAGAACTCGTCGAGTCGGAACAACTGGCTGGAAACCCGCATCTCGAACCCGATCCCCTTGTTTGAGGAGAAGACCTCTGTCAGCACCGTTACCTTCCACCCTATCGAGAACCCGAAGCGGATCGCCGTGAAGAGATAAGGGGCGAGGTGGGGTATGACGATTTGCCGTTGACGTCGCAGGCTGGGTACCCCAAAAGCCTTTGACATGTCGATGAGGTCCTTGGGGAGCGCCCTGATGCCTTCGGAGACATTCACGGCCACGATGGCAAAGGTCACCATGAATATGGCGAAGATCCAGCCCTGTGGTTCGAACCCCCAGATGACCAGACCGATAAGCGCCCAGATCAACCCGGGAGCCGTGAGTCCGATGGTCACCCCGTCCTTGAAGAACCGGTCGAACCACTTGATCTGGACGGCCAGCCCGATGAGGGTGCCGACGACGAATGCGAGCCCAAACCCGACCCCGAGCCGAGTGAGGGTTGCCCCGAAGCTAAGGAGAAACCGCCCCGATTGGTAGATCTCTGGGAACGTTTCGATGATCCGGATCGGTCCTGGAAGGAGATCCTCCTCCATCACCCATCCGGAGGCGAGTTCCCAGAGACCAAGAAAGACGACATATCCGGCGAGACGCCAGAACCACTGGCGTCGCCTTTCCTTACGTTGCTTGGCGCGGAGCCGCTCCTCCTCAGCAGACCGTACGGTCTCCGCGGGTGGCTTCTCTAGCGTCGTCTCCAAGCTCGTTTCACTCTCCCTGTCTCGGCTGGCGAGGCACTAAGGTGCGACCGCCTCGAAGCGTGGCACCGAGTAGTCCTCGGGGAGCTTGTTGGGGTTGTCGGGGTGCAGATCCACCATGAGGTCCAGGATCTTCAGCTCATCCTCGATCCACTGCTCGTCGAGATAGACGCTCTCGACGAACCAGTCGCTGTCACCCTCCATAAAGGACTGGATGAACTCGATATCCTCCTCGGCCTCCACCGAGAAGTGCTGCGGATAGGTGGCGATGATCTCGGCTTTGTTCTCGGCCCAGAGGTCCAGGCCACGCTGCCACAGCGCCAGGAATGCCTTGATCTCTCGTGGATGGGAGTCGAAGTACTCCTCTGTCGACGTGAACAGATTCGACATGTCGTGTTGTTCATCGCTGTCGATGCCCTCGAACTGGCTCACCATCTGGAATGGCATCAACCCGTCATACATGATGACAATCTCGCCCGACCGCAGGTACGGGGCAGCCGCCTCGGGGATGACCACCGCCGCCTCACAGTCCCCGTTGAGAAGGTTCTGGGGGTTGACGAAATGGTCGTTGACGATTAGTTCGTAGTCCCCACCGCCCACTCGATAGTCGATCCCGTGCAACTCGTTCATGGCGACCGTCCAGAAAGTGGTGTTTGACACCGGGCTGCTGACACAGATCGTGGAACCTGGTGGCACGTCCTCCAGTGTCTCATAGCCGGTGTCGGCCCGTGTCATCATCGGTGAGCGCTGGAAGTTGTACTTGCCGAAGCTGACCGTCTCGATCGAGGTCTCCCCCTCGAGGACGGGGAGCTCCTGGGTCCCAATCGAGACAATATCTCCGTGACCGCCTGCGAAGTAGGTGAACTCATCCCAGGTGGCACTTGTCTCCATCGTGATGTTGTTCTCCTCCTCCCACTTGGCGAGTTCGCCGGTATCGATCAGATAGTCCCACACCGGGTCGGGGGCGAAGGAGAAGCGGATCACCGAAGGCTCACCACTGGCGCTGGCCGTCGTCTCGGCGCTGGTCTCGGCGCTGGTCTCGGCAGTGGTATCATCGCTCGCCATGGTTTCGGCGCTGCTCTCGGCAGTCGTCTCTTCGCCGGTGGTGCTTTCCACGTCAGCGCTGGTGGCTGCCGTCGTCTCGTCGGGTCCGGTGCTACTGCTGCCGTCGTCTCCTCCACCACAGGCGACAAGGACCATGGTCAACATCACCAACCATGAGACCCAGGTGATTGTGCCTTGTTTCCTCAATTTCGACCTCCGATTGCGTGAACGCCCATAAAGACGTCCTCGGACTATATATCAAGCATTTGATAAGATGCGGAGAAAATTTGGATTCTCTTCTCTTTGGTTGTGCGTGGTGCGTCGGGAGGCGATGGGTTATCCGGAACCGTTGCTAGAGACTGTGAAACATCAGGGTTCCACCACTTCGAATCGGGGCACCGGGAAGTCTTCTGGGAGCTTGTTGGGATTGTCGGGATGCAGGTCGACCATGAATTCGAGGATCGCCAGCTCGTCCTCGATCCATTGCTCGTCGAGATAGACGCTATCGACGAACCAATCGCTGTCACCCTCCATGAAGGACTGGATGAATTCGACGTCCTCCTCATTCTCAACCGAGAAATGTTGAGGGTAGGTAGCAATGATCTCAGCCTTGTTCTCGGCCCAGAGATCGACACCCCGCTGCCACAGCTCCAAGAATGCCTTGATCTCTCGTGGGTGGGAGTCGAAATACTCCTCGGTCGAGGTGAACAGATTCGCCATGACATGGGGGTCGTCGCTCTCGATGCCCTCGAAGTCGCTCACCATCTGGAATGGCATCAACCCGTCATACATCACGACGATCTCACCGGAACGTAGATAGGGGGCAGCCGCCTCGGGGATGACCTGTGTGGCCTCGCAATCCCCGTTGAGGAGGTTCTGGGGGTTGACGAAATGGTCGTTGACTATCAGCTCGTAGTCACCACCCCCCACCCGATAGTCGATTCCATGCAACTCGTTCATGGCGACCGTCCAGAATGTCGTGCTCTGCACCGGGCTCGGCACACAGATGGTGGAACCGGGCGGGATGTCGGTAAGGGTCTGGTATCCGGTGTCGGCACGGGTCATCATCGGGGAGCGTTGGAAGTTGTACTTGCCGAAGCTGACCGTCTCGATCGAGGTCTCCTTCTCGAGTACGGGGAGCTCCTGGGTACCAATGGAGACGATGTCGCCGTGACCACCGGCAAAGTACGTGAACTCATCCCAAGTGGAACTCGTTTCCATCTTGATGTTGTTCTCCTCCTCCCACCTGGCCAATTCACCGGTGTCGATCAGGTAATCCCACACCGGATCCGGTGCGAAGGAGAAACGAATCACCGACGGCTCACCACTCGCCTCGACTGTGGATTCGGTGACCACTTGGGAGGTGGATTCAGCAGTTCCGTCGCTCTCGGTTCCGGGGTCACCATCTCCACACGCGCCCAGGGCCACCATGAGGCCCACCAGTAATGCGATACGTGCCGCCCTAACGGGGTCTCTCATTCTCGTTTCCCTTCCGAATCGTCGAATGAGGTCAGACATTAAGCATCTGACATCATATAGACTAAATCCAGTGCAGATGGACTCGGAACATGGGCGGATGAAAGGGACTTGGACGACGAGGAACCTGCCGTGAAGGTAGAGGTCAGGGGTCTTGAGTTCGGGTATCTTGCCAAGAATGCCAGCCACTTGGTTCTTAGCGACCTCGATCTCGACGTCGAGAGTGGTTCAGTGCATGCGGTCGTCGGTATCAGCGGATGCGGAAAGAGCACGTTGCTCAGACTCATCGGTGGATTGGAACAACCCAGTGCCGGAATCATCCGATTCATCGGTACCCCTCGATATCGACACCGAACATCGATGGTCTTCCAGGAGCCCAGATTGTTGCCCTGGTGGACGGCCGAGCGCAATGTGGGAATCGGCACAGAGTTCACCGAGATGCCACGAGGGCGGTTCCAACTCCTGAAGGATTTCTACCTGAGCCATGTCGGTCTCGGAGGCATGAAGGATCGTCTTCCCAACACCTTGTCAGGGGGCCAACAGTCGCGAGTCGGTCTGGGGCGGGCCCTGGCGCACGATGCGGACGTCTTGCTAATGGATGAGCCATTCGCCCATCTGGACGCCATGTCGCGACGGGAGATGCACAAACGACTCGAGTCGGTGTTCGAGGGAGATCCCCGTACGACTCTGTTGGTCACCCACGATGTCGAGGAAGCGGTCATCCTTGCCGATCGTGTCTCGGTTATGCGAAGTGAACCCGGTCCGCTGGTGGAGACGATCGAGGTCGACGCCGAGCGCCCTCGTCTGAAT
>WHTL01000233.1 GCA_009377735.1 Acidimicrobiia bacterium | reverse complement strand
GCGCCACCTCTGATGGGAGTCACCTTCGCATTCGGGTGGACCCCTTGTATCGGACCCATACTGGGAACGATCCTTGCATTGTCTTCCACCCGAGACACGGTTGGACAGGGTGTCCTCTTGTTGGGTGCGTACTCCCTAGGTTTGGGGGTTCCGTTCGTGCTGAGCGGTCTGTTCGTGCGAAGGGCCTTGCGAACCGTTGGTGGGTTGCGTCGACATCTCCGAACGATCACCACCGTGTCTGGGGTGGTGATGGTGGCGTTTGGGGCGTTGTTGCTCACCAACCAGGTGGGGAGGATCGCTGGGTTCTTCATCGATTTCCTCGACGGCATCCCCATCCTGCGGAATCTCACCGCGATCTAACGGGTTAGCCAAGAGGAGCCTGGTTCGACCACCTCTTGGAGGTGCCTACTCTCTCTTTATGGAGACGGCTCCCAGTCGAGACGAGTTCATCGAGTTGGCTCGCGGCTGCACCGTAATCCCCGTGACCCGGAAGGTTATGGCTGACCGGGAGACACCCGTCTCGATTTACGAGAAGCTGGTGGGTGACCAACCCGGGTTCCTTCTCGAATCCGTGGAGGGCGGCGAGCGGTGGGGTCGGTGGTCGTTCGTCGGATGGGACCCGACGGCGACCCTAAGCGCATTCGATGGCGTCTCTGATCTCGGCGGTGGCGATGTGACGCTGCCCGACGGAGACCCGCTCACGGTGCTCGAGTCACTGATCAACCGAGAGTCCGTGGCCGATCTCCCTGATCTTCCCCCGCTGCATTCCGGTGCCGTCGGCTTCGTGGGATTCGACGCGGTCCGTCATATCGAGGACCTGCCCGATGCGCCGACCGACGACCGAGGTCTTCCCGAGTTGGTCTTCCATTTCGTTGGCATGCTCGCCGCCGTCGACCGCCTAAGCGACACCGTAACCCTCATCTGCAACGTGACGTCAGGCGACGATCCCGGCTCCGAGTATGACATTGCGGTCAAACGTCTTGCAGTGACCGAGGAAAGATTGGGTGCCGCTACCGCATACACACCGGTCCAAGCCGAGCTGACATCGGACGAACCCGTTTGGAGCAGCACCTTTGGGCGTTCGGAGTTCATGGAGGTGGTGGAGGAGCTCCGTCGGGAGATCAGCAGTGGGAACGTGTTCCAGGTCGTCCTATCCCAGCGGCTGGAGACACCCTATGACGGTGATCCCTTCCTCATCTACCGGGCAATCCGCCGTATCAACCCGTCGCCCTTTCTCTTCTATTTTCGCAGTGCGGGGTTGATCGTTGTCGGGGCAAGCCCCGAATTGATGATCAGGGTGCGTGACGGGCTAGCGACCTCGCGGCCCATTGCGGGGACGCGGCCCCGGGGTGCCGATCCGGCCGAGGATGCCGCCCTCGAGGAGGAGTTGTTGGCCGACCCCAAGGAGCGGGCCGAGCATGTGATGCTCGTCGATTTGGCCCGGAACGATCTGGGTAGGGTCTCGGAGTTCGGGTCGGTCCGGGTGGACGATCTCATGACGGTGGAGCGCTATTCCCATGTGATGCATCTCGTCTCGGGCATATCCGGTGTGCTCCGGGCCGAGGTGGGACCCATCGACGTGTTGCGGGCGACCTTTCCCCACGGCACGGTCAGCGGGGCACCAAAGGTGGCTGCCATCAAGATGATCGACCGGGTCGAGCCGACCCGTCGTGGCCCCTATGCCGGCGCCCTGGGATACGTCGATTACTCGGGGAATATCGACACCGCCATATGCCTCCGCACCATCGTGCTCGATGGAGAGATGGCGTGGGTGCAGGCCGGTGCGGGGATTGTGGCCGACAGCGACCCCGGTAACGAGTTCGATGAGACGATGGACAAGGCGGCTGCCGCATTGGCAGCCATCGCCACCGCCCGCGAGATGGGAAGGACGAAACCATGACGAGTCGCCAGCAGATGTACAGCGATGTCACGTCCGAGTATCTCGCCCTGCGTCGGGAGGGTGGTGTGGTGGCCGACGTATTCGACGTGGTCAGGGTGTCGGGCTCCGATGCGGTGGACTTCCTCGACGGAATCATTTCCCAGGAGGTCGCCACTCTTCCCGTTAGTCGCGCAACCCGGTCATTCCTGCTGGAGCCGCGGGGCAAGCTGGTGGCGCTGCTCTGGATCCTCCGAGACGGTGACGACATCCTTCTCCTCACACTCGGGAGCGGCGAGGAGGTGGCTGCAGCATTGTCGAGATATCTGATCCGTGTCGATGCCATCGTTGCCGTCGACGGAAAGATGTCCCTGGTGGTGGGGGGCGATGACGTTGCCGGGACACCTATCCCCATTCGGGGCCTGGATGGGGCCGTGGCTACCAGGGATTACCCAGATGAGCTTCCGCTGGTGGGTGAGATCGCATGGAATGCGGTTCGTATCGAATCGGGTGAGCCGCTGATGGGTATCGACGTGACGGAGAAGACCATTCCCCAAGAGACGGGTCTCGTCCCTGACGCCGTCTCCTTCACCAAGGGCTGCTATCTCGGTCAGGAGCTGGTGGCGCGCATTGACACTAGGGGCCATGTGAACAAGCGTCTCATGGGTCTGGTCGTCAACGAGAATGTCCTTCCACCAGTTGGGGCAAAGGTGGTGAGTGATGGCAAGGACGTTGGTGTCCTCACCTCGGTGTCCGAGTCTCTCGAGCTGATGGCCCCCGTCGGGCTGGCGACGGTGAGAACTGAGGTGGCGGATGACACGATGGTTGATCTGACCTGGGATGGTGGAGGGACCCGTGCGTTGCTCCGACTCCTCCCGCTGGTGGGCACATGAGAGACGACATCCTGGCGACACTGGTGGCCGAGGCACGGACCCGGGCCGACCTCCTCGACCCAGAACAGTTGGCCGACGAAGCCCGGAATCATCGACCCCGGGGGTTTTCGGCTGCCCTTGCAGCGGACACTCCGGCTGTGATCGCCGAGATCAAGCGGAGGTCGCCGTCCAAGGGGCCTCTCGATCCGGATCTTGATCCCGTCGACTTGGCAACCCGCTACCTCAGGGGAGGGGCCAGCGCCATCTCGATTCTCACCGAGCCCAAGCACTTCCACGGGTCGGAGAAGGACCTGCGTGCGGTCAGGGATGCGGTTGATCTGCCAGTTCTGCGCAAGGACTTCATTGTCGACCCCGTGCAGGTGGTGGAGAGCGCAGCAATCGGTGCCGACGCCGTTCTGGCGATTGTGGCCGGACTCGACGATGAAGCACTCAGAGCGGTCATCGCCGCCGCTGACGACCACGGTCTCGACACATTGGTCGAGGTCCATGACGCCCGGGAGATCGACCGGGCCTCCCGGGCGGGCGCCCGGATTGTGGGTGTCAACGCCCGGAATCTGCGGACGTTCCAGGTGGATCTCGAGCTCGTGGTGACACTGCGAGACCAGCTCGGATTCGCCGACGTGACAGTCGCCGAGAGCGGCATCCAGAATCGCGAAGATGTCGACAAGGTGACGGACGCCGGCTACCACGCAGTCCTCATCGGTGAGACTCTCGTCAGGAGCGCAGACCCTGAGGGGACACTCCATGATCTTTTGACGCCAGTGAGCCCGGCACCGTGACCTGGGTCAAGATCTGCGGTGTGACACACGAGAGCCATGTCGATGCTGCCGTTGAGGGCGGTGCCGACGCCATCGGGTTGGTTTGCTGGCCAGGATCGCCCCGCAACATCGAACCCGGAGATGCTGCCGGTCTCGTAGCTCATGCGACTGTCCCTGTCTATCTGCTCACCGTTGACATGGCATCATCGACCACCCTCGGTCTCGCCGAACGTCTCGGCGTGTCCGGTATCCAGCCCTATGGTGTCGAAGCGCCGGTCACAGCCGTGATGGGAGCATCGGCCGGGTTGGATGTGATCACACCCACCACACCCGAGGCGGTGCCCTCGATTCCCGCGGGACAGCGTCCTCTGGTTGATTCGGGGTCGGCGAAACGACCGGGCGGGACGGGTATCGTCCGAGATTGGCCCACCATCCCCCAACTCGAGGGGGAGTGGATCCTCGCGGGCGGTCTCACACCCGACAACGTGAATCAAGCAATCTCCCAGACCGGGGCATGGGGGGTGGACGCATCGTCGGGTCTCGAGGTGGAGCGTGGTGTGAAGTCTCCAGCCCTGATCGAGAGATTCCTCAGAGAGGTGAAAGGACAATGACATCGGTGCTCGATAGACCAGATGAGTTCGGTCGTTTCGGGGAGTTCGGGGGTCAATACGCCCCCGAGACTCTGATGCCGGCCCTCAAGGAGCTGACGATCACATTCGAGGAGGCATGGGCGGACCCCGCTTTTGTCGACGAGTACCGACACTGGCTGAGGGACTTCGTAGGCCGTCCCACACCGCTACAGCATGCCGAGCGTCTCTCCGAAAGGCTTGGTTGTGAAGTCTGGTTGAAACGGGAAGACCTGGCGCATACCGGTGCCCACAAGATCAACAATGGAATCGGCCAGGCCCTTCTCACCGAGCGGATGGGGAAACCCCGGCTCATCGCAGAAACGGGTGCCGGCCAGCACGGTGTTGCCACCGCCACCGCCGCTGCTGCGTTCGGGCTGGAGTGCACCGTTTTCATGGGTAGCGTCGACATGGAGAGACAACACCTCAACGTGGTGAGGATGGAGCTGCTCGGGTGTGAGGTCGTTCCGGTGGAGACCGGCTCGGCGACCCTTAAGGACGCTGTCAGCGCCGCCATGAGAGACTGGGTGACCACAGTGGATAGCACCCACTACTCCATCGGCTCTGTGGTGGGTCCCCACCCGTTCCCGTGGATTGTGCGCGAGTTCCAGCGCGTGATCGGGGAGGAGACGATCGATCAGCTCGACGGAAGGAAGCCGGACCACGTGGTGGCGTGTGTCGGAGGTGGGTCCAATGCGATGGGGATTTTTCACCCCTTCGCATCTACCGGCGTCGACCTGATAGGTGTCGAGGCCGCTGGTGAAGGGCTGGACCGACGACACGGGGCGGCGATTGGCGGAGGTTCCCCCGGAGTCCTCCACGGGTCGATGAGCATGATGCTACAGGACGGGGACGGTCAGGTACTGGAGGCTCATTCCATCTCCGCTGGTCTCGACTACCCCGGTGTTGGCCCGGAGCACGCCTACTTCGCAGCCGAAGGGCTGGCCCGGTACGTCTCGGCCACTGACGAAGAGGCCCTGTTCGGTGTTGAGCTCCTCTCCCGCACCGAAGGGATCATCCCAGCCTTGGAATCGGCTCACGCCATTGCATGGGTAGCCAACAACAAAGATGCGCTCCATGGTGAAATGGTGGTGATCTGCCTCTCGGGGCGTGGTGACAAGGATGTCGACTCCATCGCGGGACTGGGGTCGGCGGGGTGACGGTAGAGAGCCGACCGAGCAGGCTTTCGGAGCTCTTCACGGGAGAGGGATGTGTCTTCCTGCCCTATCTGACGGCCGGTCTTCCCAACGGCAAGACGAGCCCAGATCTGTTCTCGGCACTCGCCGATGCCGGCGCCGACGGCTTCGAGGTAGGTATCCCGTATTCGGATCCGCTCATGGACGGGCCCGTCATCCAGCGAGCCGGACAACTCGCCTTGCAGGCCGGCACCACCATCGATCTCGCCCTGGGAATCATCGAGACGGTGACCATCCGAACCGGTCTGCCCGCGATCGTCATGACCTATGTGAATCCGCTGCTACAAAGAGGGGTGGAGTGGTCGTTGGAATCCTTCGCTTCAGCGGGTGCCTCGGGTCTGATTGTCCCGGACCTTCCCATCGAGGAGATCACCCCGTTCCGGGAAGCAGCGGATGCCATTGGCCTTGGCTTGGTGGCGTTCGTCGCCCCGACCACCGATGACGACCGTTTGGGGGAAGTAGTTGCCCAGCGCCCGGCCTTCATTTACGGCGTGGCCGATATGGGGGTCACCGGGAACAGGGAGACGAGTAGCGAGCACGCCAGCCTTCTGGCGGAGAGGGTGCACAAAGCGGGGGACGTCCCGCTGGTCCTGGGTGTGGGGATCTCGACCCCCGATCAGGCTGCCGAAGCGGCAAAGCACGCCGAGGGTGTGATCGTCGGAAGCGCCCTGGTGGCCACCGTCCTCGACGGGGGTAGCGATGTCGTCGCCCGCCTATCAGACCACGCCCGCCAATTCGCCACAGCGGTACACCACTGGCCGATCAGCTGACGCGGCAGTCGCGACCCCACCAGTTCTTCCCCCACGCAGGGTGTGGGAGGGGGTAGGTCAACCCTGCCCCCTACCCGATCAACTCCGCGACATGATCTGGTCGCGACCATCGAGGCTGTTGTGCCCCTACCTGCTTCGCAGGAACCTTCCCCCCCGCCCGTTGGCGGGGGGACAACTACGGGC
>WHTL01000405.1 GCA_009377735.1 Acidimicrobiia bacterium | reverse complement strand
TGAGGTGGATGAGATCCTCCAGGAACTCTCGGAGACATCCGGAGCCGGCTCCAAGAAGCGAAAGGAATCATTGCTGACGGACCTATACGGTCGTGCCACCGCCTCGGAACAGGACTATCTGCGGGAGATGATGGTCAGGAATCTGCGGCAGGGTGCCCTGGAGGGCGTCATGGCCGACGCGGTGGCAAAGGCTCTGGACGTCCCCGCCCAACTGGTGAGACGGGCGGCAATGCTGGAGGGCAATCTGATGAGAGTGGCATCACGAGCCCTGGCTGACGGCCCGGAGTCCCTGGGAGAGGCGGCCATGGTTGTCTTCACACCCGTCCAGCCCATGCTGGCGAAGACGGCCGAGACAGCAGGTGCCGCGGTCGAAGGCCTTGGCGAAGCGGTGGTGGAGCAGAAGCTGGATGGGCTCCGCGTCCAGGTGCATCGTGCTGGCGATCGGGTGGCCGTGTTCAGCCGGACCCTGCGGGACATCACCGATGAGATGCCCGGCGTGGTCGAGGCAGCACACTCCGTCGACGCCGAGAGTTTCATCCTCGATGGCGAGGGCCTCTGGGTTGACGACGACGGCATACCAAGGTCGTTCCAGGACTCCATGAGTCGACCGGACGGAAACGCGCCACCCCTGGCGGTGTTCTTCTTCGATGTCCTCCATGCCGACGGGAAAGACCTGATAGACGAGCCGTTGAGTAGCCGCCGTGAAGTACTTGAATCGCTGCTACCCGCGAACGCGAGGGCGGGATCGATCGTCACCTCCGACCCCGAGGAGGCCGACCAGTTCTTCACCGAGACCGTCCGGGCCGGGTTTGAAGGAGTGGTAGTCAAGGATCTGTCCCAGCCGTATGAGGCGGGTAGGCGTGGTTCGGGCTGGCTAAAGGTGAAACCCACCCACACTCTCGACCTGGTGATCCTGGCGGCGGAATGGGGATCGGGTCGGCGGCAGGGATGGCTCTCCAACCTCCACCTCGGAGCGGTGGACCCAGATGGAGGATTCGTCATGCTGGGGAAGACCTTCAAGGGCCTCACCGACGAAATGCTCGCCTGGCAGACCTCCACATTCCTTGAAATCGAGGATCACCGGGACCGGCACATCGTCTATCTTCGGCCCGAGATCGTCTATGAGATCGCCTTCGATAGCGTGCAGCGCAGTACCCGCTACCCGGGAGGTATGGCACTCCGTTTCGCCCGGGTGAAGCGATATCGAGACGACAAAAAACCCGAGGACGCCGACAACGTTGAGACGGTGCGGTCTTACCTGAGATGACCGGAGGGGAGACCACGCCTACGCCCCGAACCCCGGGTTCCCACAGTCGCCCAGCGACGTCCCCAGCCCAAAGTTCAGGTCCACACCAAGGCCACCGTCTCGATTAGGGACGGCGGAACTGGGATGGGACGCGTACGATGTGGACGTCGGTGGGGACGCCCCACAGCACTCCTTCGGCGACACTGCCGAGGAGGACCATCTTGGTGGCACCTGCTCCCCTGCTGGCGACTACCACGAGGTCCGCCCGATGTCGTCGGCCCGCCTCACCAAGGGCTTCGCGTGGAGGACCGTCCGTGACCACCGTCCGCACTCGGTCCTCCCATGGTTGGATGAACTCTCCCATCCTGTCCTCGGCGCGCTTCTGACGCTCCGTCCTGGCCGCCTCGATTTCGACCTCATAAAGGCCGGCCTCGTGGAGCATGGAGTCAAAACGCGAGGGGAGGGCGAAGACGGCGGTCAGCTCTGCATCCGGATACCAAGAAACGGTCTTGCGAACGGCGGCCGCCGACGCATCGGAAAAGTCGACACCGATGATGATCTTGCGGTACAGCCCCCGCGGTTGGCGTCGCACCACCAGCACATCACTGGGGGCCATACGGGCCGCCTGGGCAGTTACGGGACCCAGACGAGAGGAGTCCACCGAGCTACTCCCCATCACGAGGAGTGGGTTGCCCTTGGATGCCCTGACCAACTCCCAGGAAGGCGATCCTCTGATGAGATCGATCCTCACACCGAGTTCGGTTCTTTCACGGACCCAGGCACCCATTTTCTCTAGGCGCTCTCGGCGGGAGTCCTCTAGGAGCTTGGCCAACTCCGGTGACATCATGGCGTCATCAACCGACTCGACCACGTGGGTGACCCTCAGATCGTCCCCGAGATGCTCCGCCATGAGACGTGACCGCTCCAAAACCCGTCTGCCAACGGCACTCATGTCCAGGCCGGCTACGACCTCGGTCAATTCTCACCTTTCTCGGGGATAACGGGGGCAGAGGGTACAGGACCCAGAGAGGTCTCACCGAATACAGGACCACCCTGCAGTGCCTCCGCGAGACGATCGAGGTAGGCATCCCGACCGATGACCGACGCCCCCATGACCCGCAGATGATCCGTCTGCCATTGCACGTCAAGAAGATGACCTCCACTCTCCGCGAGACGACCGACGAGATGGACAAGGGCAACCTTGGATGCATCACTCACCCGGTGATACATCGACTCACCAGCGAAAAACCCACCAATCTGGACGCCGTAGAGTCCACCAACGAGCTCGCCGTCCCGGTCGTGGACTTCGATCGAATGCGCCCATCCCAGGTTGTGGAGGTCGGTGTAGGCATCGATGAACGCCGGAGTGATCCACCCGCCAGGTCGTCGTACATGAGCGCACTCGGAAATCACGTCCTCGAAGCTCTGGTTTTCCACGACGGTGAAACGACGGCACGACCGTGACAGAGATCGTGAGATCCTGAGATCGGAGAACTCGATGATGGCCCGATCGAGCGGGGACCACCAGCCGAGCTGGTGATCGGTAGGCATCGGAAACAGGCCCTGTCGGTAAGCACCGAGAATCGTGGAGGGCGCCAGATCACCGCCGACGGCGACCAGGTCACCTTCGGCGTCCCTCGGGTCTGGGAACCGATATCGGCTGGGGGGCAGGTGCCTGATCACAATCCGGATTGTCGCGGGTGTGAGTCGATAACGCACGCCGGATCGGCTAG
>WHTL01000254.1 GCA_009377735.1 Acidimicrobiia bacterium | reverse complement strand
TGGGCCAACCGTGATGCGATCTCGTCCTCGGATAGGGTCTCCTCTTCGTCAAGAGTGTTGATGTTCATGTAGTTGCTGTACCTCGCGATTCCCACGGCCCAGCATCCTGCTTCGAGTCCTTCTCCGACGCCGGACACGGTGTCGTCGACCTTCACGACCGCCTGGATCGGGTGACCGTCGAGGAGGTCGAGGTTGCGGTAGACCATGAACGGCCGGGGGCGGGCACCGTGCTCCACCTCGTCACCCGCAACCGTGGCATCGGGGTGGAAACCCTGTTCCTTGGCTGCCTTGAGGAGGACATCGACCATGGGTCGGGTGAAGCCGGTGCTAACACCGATCTTGATCCCATAATCCTCCTGGAGTTTGTTGGCGAGCTCCACTACGCCCGGAAGCAGGGTGGTGTAGGTGGGGAGAACCTCAAGTTGCATGGGGACGAAGTCGGTGAACATGGCGTCGACCTCTGCCTGGCCTGGATAGGAGCCGTGGATGCCCTTCCAACGCTCCCGGATTTCTGGCACCTCGGTGAGCGCCTTGATGTGGAGGTCCTTGCGGAGCCCCATGGGACCACGGGCCTCTTCCATCGAGATCTCGACGCCGTGCTTCTTGAAGACGTCGACAAATACCACTGCCGGTGCGATCACATATGCGTCGGCGACGGTGCCGCTCCAATCGAGGACGGCGGTGTTCAAACGACCCTGGTAGGTCCGGGTGTAGCGGTAGTCCGACATGGTCATGACCTTTCGTTCCTTTCTCAACAGTGCCTCAGTTTATAGCATCTGGTATAGACCAGTCAAGGGTGTTGCCAAGAGTTCTCTAACATTTTGCTTGCCTGGTATAGACCAGACACCCTACACTGCTTCGCGTGCCATAACGTTGGCGCGACCAGATTCGGATAGAAAGAGGAGGTTGCGGTGTACGTTTCAAATAGGAGGAGATTGTGGTGGCGCTCTCTGGTTGTTCCCTCGGTTCTTGCCCTAGTTTTGGCCGCCTGTGGTGGCGGAGACGATGGCGAGACCGGCGATGACACCGAGGCGGAAACCACCGAAGGGGAAACCACCGAGGCTGCGGCCGGGGAGACCACCACTGCTGAGGAGGGAGGTAGTGAGACCACCGAGGCGGAAGAGGCCGCCGGGGGAGAGGACTGGCCCGAAGAGTTGGTCTTTGCCGCCGTCCCGTCCGAGGAGGCTACCGAGTTGGTGGACAGCTGGCAGCCCATGCTGGATGCTCTCTCCGAGAGGCTGGGGGGAATCCCCATCGAGTTCGTCTCCGCTACCGACTACGCCGCCGTGGTGGAGGCACAGGTTGCGGAGCGTGCCGCTATCGCCTTCTACGGGCCCTTCGGTTACGTGGTGGCTCGCAACGCCGGGGCCGATATCGAGGCTCTCGTCGCCCAGATCGACAGCGAGGGTGAGCCACCCGGCTACCAGAGCTATCTGGTAACAACGCCCGATCGCGACGACATCAGCGAAGTGGCAGATCTCGAGGGAAAGACGGTGTGTCTGGTCGACCCCACCTCGACATCGGGTGGGCTCTATCCGATGGCAATGATGCTCGACGCCGGTCTCGATCCTGACACCGACCTCACCGCGACCTACACCGGCGCCCATGACGCTTCTGTCTTGGCGATGCTTTCCGGAGACTGTGAGGCAGCGTTCGCCTTCGACACCATGGTGGACCGTGTCCTCCCCGAACGGGGGGAGTATGAGGAGGGCGACGTCAAGATCGTCGACAAGTCCGTTGTCATCCCGGGTTCGCCGATTGCCGCTGGCAACTGGTTGCCCGATGACCTGAAGACAGCCATCCAGGAGGCCCTGGTCGAGATCAATGCCGAGGTGCTCAATGAGGAGGGTCTCTGCCCAGACGATCGGGTCGTTGAGGAGGAGGGTGTCTCCATGTGCCGTATCGGGGACGAGGCTCGATGGGGA
This sequence comes from Acidimicrobiia bacterium, assembly GCA_009377735.1. Classification (GTDB taxonomy): domain Bacteria; phylum Actinomycetota; class Acidimicrobiia; order Spongiisociales; family ZC4RG35; genus WHTL01. The sequence goes on along the minus strand of WHTL01000254.1, from coordinate 3,972 downwards.
GCCGAGTCCGTTGACGACGCCTACTACGATGGAATTCGAGAGGTATGCGAGCTGACCCAGGCCCCCGCCTGTGAGGGAGAGTAAGAACCACGTGACACGGTGGCGTAGGTAGATATGGGAGAGCCGGGACCCGTTTCGAGCCCCGAAATCTCAGAAGCCGATGGTGAGACCGTGGTGGATATCAGCGGTCTCACCAAACGGTTCGGTGCCACTGTTGCGGTCAATGATGTCGACCTAAAGGTTCGCCGTGGTGAGTTGCTCGTCCTCATCGGTCTCTCCGGTGCGGGCAAGTCGACCCTGCTGAGATGTCTCAACGGCCTTGTCACTCCCACCGGGGGTCACGTCGAGATCCTCGGCGTCGACCCAGCCCAGCTCGGCAAGCGCGATCTGAGACAGCTACGGCAACGGGTGGGGTTCATCTTCCAGCAGTTCGGGCTGGTGGGGAGACTCACCGCCCTGGGAAATGTCCTGGCGGGTTCGGTGGGGAGGATATGGGGACCTCGTTACGACATCTCCTCCTACTCCCAGGAAATGCGTCGGAGTGCCCTGGAACAGTTGGATCGTGTTGGTCTCGGCGACAAGTTGTATCAGCGTGCCGACACGCTATCGGGGGGCCAACAACAGAGGGTGGCCATTGCCCGCACCCTCTTCCAACATCCTGAGATCGTTCTTGCCGACGAGCCTGTTGCCTCCCTCGACCCCGAGTCGTCGGAGCAGGTCATGGAGATCCTCTTCAAGGTGTGTCGTGAGGACAATCTCACCGTGATGTGCAGTCTCCACCAAGTAGACCTCGCCCTGGGCTGGGCCGACCGCATGGTTGGTCTGCGAGCCGGTGGACTCGTGCTCGACTCACCCGCCCACAGCCTCAGCAACGAGGAGGCGATGAAGGTCTACTCGGCGGAGGACAGGGCGCGCCTTCGGGCTGAGGAGCGCCACGACCGCTCCCGCTCGGAGATAGGTCGGTGAACCTGGACCTGCGAGACGGTCCCGGAACGGAGTTGGGTCAGAAGATAGGGATGCCGATGAGCCGGGATCGGCTGATCGTCAGACTGTTCTGGCTAGCCCTCCTCCTTCTGGTGCCACCGGCCCTAATCATCTCTGATGTGGTGCCCGCCACCTTCATCGCAGGACTCGGAGATCTGTGGAATCTGTTCAACCGGATGTGGCCCCCCGACATCTATGAGCCCGCCCGTCTTCTCAGGTTGCTGTGGGAGACCTTCCTCATTGCGGTGGCGGGGACCTTCATCGCAGTGGTCCTCTCCATCCCTTTGGCCTTTCTCGCAGCACGAAACACCACCCCGGCACCGTGGATTTCGGGGGCTTCGCGCGCTGTGATCACGGTTACCCGGGCAATACCGGACCTCATCTTCGCCATCATTTTGGTTCGGGTTCTCGGTCTCGGCCCACTCCCGGGTGCCCTCGCCCTCGGTCTCCACTCCATTGGGATGCTGGGCAAGCTCTTCTCCGACGCCATCGAGGAGACCGACCCCTCGCCCATAGAGGCCACCTACTCACTGGGGGCCAGCAAACTCCAGGCGATAGCCACATCGGTCTTTCCCCAGGTGCTACCACAGTTTATCGGGACTTCTCTTTACCGGCTCGACATAAACCTCCGGATGTCACCGGTACTCGGTTTCGTCGGAGCCGGTGGTATCGGCTTCGAGTTGCAGGGGACCCTGCGCCAGATCCGCTACGACCGCGGTCTCACGGTCATCGTGATGATCCTCCTCCTCATCGTGATCGTGGAGCGAGCCTCGTCCGCGATTCGCCAGTCGATCCTCACCGGTGGTGGTAACGGTGCCGCTGCCGCCGGTCTCCCCGGTTGGGTCTCTTCGATGCTCTATCGGCGTGAATCGGACGCAGGTGCTCGTGAGGAGCTTCCCGATGAGCCAGATATCGACGTGGGCACGTCTGGGAAGAGAAGGAGATCGATCCGCATCCCCTGGACGAGGCGACGGTTCGGCAATACGGCCGCCGCCGTGGGGCTGATAACCCTAGTGGTCGCCAGCTTCTTTTCATTGAACATCGACATGGCTGATGCCTGGCGGCGGCTCCCCGAGTTCTTCGACATGCTGGCGTCGATGTGGCCCCCCGACTTCTCTGACCCCGGTAGTTGGATGAGCGCCACCTTCGAGAGCATCATGATCGCCGTTGCCGGCACCTTCCTCGGTGTGATAATCACCCTCCCCTTTGCATTCTTCGGGGCCAAGAACGTCACCGGGTCACGGGTGCTCTACAACTCGGCCCGCTACGGCGTCGTCCTGGTGCGTGGTGTCCCCGAGCTCATCATGGCAGTGATATTCGTCGCCGCCGTTGGGCTCGGTCCGTTTGCCGGTGTCATGGCCCTGGCCATCGGCACCATCGGCTTGTCGGGCAAACTCATCATGGATTCCATCGAGGGGGCCTCTCCACCACCCCTCGAGGCGATCACCTCGGCCGGGGGAACTCGCACCCAGGTGGCGAGCGTGGGGATCACCCCACAGGTGGTGCCCTCGATGATCGGTGTCATCCTCTATCAGCTCGACATCAACATCAGGGCGTCGGTAATCCTCGGGATCGTCGGTGCCGGTGGAGTCGGCTTCATCCTCCTTAACTCGATTCGTGCCCTGCACTACCAACGTGCCCTCGCCATGCTGATCGTGATCTTCCTGGTCGTCTATGCCATCGAGAGGCTGGCGACATGGATAAGGGGGTACTTCATCTGAGGCGTTTGTGGCAATTGTGAGCAGTTTCAATGGCTGGTGACGGAACGGAGTTCGAAGGCGACACCAATCTCTCGAAGCGCCGAGCCGGTTTCCAAAAGGGGATGACCGACGCTGCCACCCGCGAGATGTTGGAGGCCGACGCCGCCGCGTTCCTCCACCAGTCCCTATCCACGCCCTGTCTCGACGTCGTCGAATCGGCCGAGGGCATCTACTTCACCGCTGCATCCGGCACTCGGTACATGGACTTCCACGGCAACACCGTCCACGGGATCGGGTATCGCCACCCCCGGCTGGTGGAGGCACTGAAGTCCCAACTCGACGACCTGGTGTTCAGCCCGCGGCGTTACACCAATGAGGTGGCCGTCGCCCTCGCCGAGAAGCTGGCCGAGGTGACGCCCGGCGATCTATCCAAGAGCCTGTTGGTGCCAGGAGGGAGCGAGGCCATCGAGGTGGCCCTCCGCATCGCACGTGGTGCCACTGGCCGCTTCAAGACCATCTCCTTTTGGGGAGCCTTCCACGGTGCCGGATTCGGAGCCTCTAGTGTCGGCGGTGAGGCCCTCTTCCGCAGTGGACCGGCAGGGCCCCTCTTGCCAGGGACCAACCACGTACCCCCCGTCTACTGCTACCGGTGTCCCTACGGGCACCCGAGCGACGGCGACTGTTGCATGATGGCAGCCGAGACGATTCGCTATGTCCTCGAGGCCGAACGCGACGTTGCTGCCGTAGTTGCCGAGCCCATCCGCAGCGTCCCTCTGGTGCCTCCGGACGACTTCTGGAAGGAGGTTCGGGCCGCATGCGACGAGTACGGAGCCCTGCTCATCTTCGACGAGATCGCCGCCGGATTGGGGAAGACCGGGAAGATGTGGTCGAGTCAGCATTACGACACCGTGCCCGACATCATGGTGACCGGGAAGGGTTTGGGTGGGGGAGTGGTCCCGCTGGCGGCCGTTTGCGCTCGGCCCGAGCTCGATGTGTTGGGTGAGGTCTCCATCGGACACTACACCCACGAGAAGAACCCGTTCCTGGCTCGCGCCGGACTCACCGTCCTCGAGATCATCGAGACGGAGGGGCTCGTCGCCAACGCCGCCGAGGTGGGTGCCCACGGGATAAGTCTGGCCCGCCAGCTCCATGATCGACACGAGCTGGTCGGTGACGTGAGGGGTAAGGGGCTCCTCATCGGTATCGAGCTGGTCACCGGTCGCGACACCAAAGAGCCGGCGCACGATGCTGCCGACGCCCTCCTCTACGGGTGTCTGGAGCGGGGACT
>WHTL01000231.1 GCA_009377735.1 Acidimicrobiia bacterium | reverse complement strand
TCCGCCGCATCGTCCCGTCGACAGCAAAACTCTGCCGGAGGGCTTCGAACCATTTGAGATACAACACGGGGAGCGCCGTCTCGGCGGGTTCACGGGCGGTGAGGGAGATCTGGCCCTCTTGGTCCACGGATGGGGTGGGACAGCCCGCCAGATGCTGCCGTTGGCTACTCGACTCGTCGAGTCCGGCTATCGGGTTGTGGCGACCGACCTTCCCGGACACGGTTCAGACCGACGCCGACGCTCCGATGTCCTCCAGATGGCCGCTGGTCTGAAGACGGTGATCGACCGGGTGGGCGACGTGGATGTGCTGGTGACGCACTCCCTGGGCGCTCCCGTTTCCGCTCTCGCCATGAACGAGCCCAAACCGCGGTCCGTCCTCCTGGCACCTGTCCTTGGTCTGGATGACACGGTGGACGGGTTCGGTGCGATGTTGGGGTTGGGATCGGAAGTCGTCGCCGACCTCAGGAAAAGGATCCATGGCTTCCTCGCCGACTCACGGGCCACCATAGAGATGGATGACTCCCTTTCGTGGGGGAACGAAATCATGATCATCCACGACTCCGAAGACCGGAGCACCCCCGTTACCGCATCCAGGAGGCTTGCATCGGTCTCGGCCGAGGTGACCCTGGTCGAGACCACCGGCCTCGGCCACAATCGCATCGTCGCCGACGACGTTGTCGGAGCCCAGATCGTCGACTTTCTCGGAGATCGGAGCCGCACCGCCCCAGCCGACTTGCCGTAGCAGGAGTCATGCGCATATGCGTATAATGGGTGCATGACTACCACGGCGGCTCGGAGACGGGCCATCCGCGCCCTGATCGAGAAGCAACCCATCAAGAGTCAATCCGAGCTGGTCGAAATGTTGGACGACGTCGGCTTCGCGGTGACCCAGGCCACCGTCAGTCGGGACCTCTACGCCATGGGCGCCGGTAAGAATGGGGAACACTATGTCCTCGGTGAGGTACCGGACACCGATGCCATCACCCGTCAACTCCACCAGACCGTGGCCGACTGGGCGCGGGCAATAATTCCATCCGGAAATCTGATCGTCATTCACACTCCTCCTGGTGCCGGCCAGGTAGTTGCCGCCGCCGTTGATGCCGCACATGTGGAGGGTGCGGTGGGGTCGGTGGCGGGAGACGACACCGTCCTCGTGGTGGTTGCCGAGGATGCGACCACCGGTGATGTCATCGAGAGATTGCGAATGGAATGAGATGAAGGTCGTACTTGCCTATTCGGGTGGATTGGACACCTCGGTCATCTTGGCCTGGATCCGCGAGACCTATCACGCCGACGTGATTGCCTATACCGCTGACGTCGGTCAGGGCGCCGAGGTTGCCGAGGCCAAGGAGAAGGCGCTGGCGTCAGGTGCGGTCGACGCCGTGGTGGAGGACCTCCGGGCCGAGTTCGTGTCCTCGGCCGTGTTCCCGGCTCTCCGCGCCGCCGCCATCTATGAGGGCTACTACCTGTTGGGAACGTCCCTGGCCCGACCCATCATCACGAAGGGCATGATGAGGGTCGCCCGTGAGCAGGGAGCCGACGCCATTGCCCACGGAGCCACCGGGAAGGGCAACGACCAGGTCCGCTTCGAGCTCTCGGCGTTCGCCATCGACCCCGATATCAAGGTGATCGCCCCTTGGCGCGAGTGGGATCTCCGGGGTCGGGCCGACTGTGTTGCCTATGCGAAGGAGCGTGGCATCCCCGTACCGGTGACACCGGAGCGGCCTTACTCCATGGATGCCAACATGCTCCACGTCTCCTATGAGGGAGGGGTGCTCGAAGATCCGTGGGTAGCCCCCGACACCTCGATGTTCTCCATGACCGTGGACCCCGAGGACGCCCCCGACGAACCCGAGTATGTCGTGGTCGGCTTCGAGGAGGGCAACCCGGCGTCGATCGACGGCGAGCCCTTCTCGCCCAGTCATTTGCTCGAAAAGGCGAATGAGATCGCGGGGCGCAACGGTGTCGGCCGGATCGACATCGTGGAGAACCGGTTCGTGGGTATGAAGTCCCGGGGGGTGTATGAGACACCCGGCGGCACCCTTCTCTATCACGCCCACCGTGCAGTGGAATCGATCACGCTCGACCGTGAGGTGGTACACCTCCGCGACGAGATGGTCCCCCGCTACGCCGAGATCGTCTACAACGGCTTCTGGTTCTCACCGGAGCGCAAGGCGCTCCAGTCGTTCATGGACTCCATCCAAAAGCGTGTCAACGGCGAGGCCCGACTCAAGTTGTACAAGGGAAGCGTCTCGATCGTGGGTCGCCGCTCGGAGAAACACGGTCTCTACGACGCCGCAACGGCGACCTTCGAAGAAGACGACGTCTACGACCAGGCAGACGCCGCCGGTTTCATCCGCCTAAACGCTCTCCGCCTCCGCCGCCTCGCCGAAGAACTGATAGCCGAAGGTGAGTAGGGCCCTCCCATGACACTCTGGGGTGGGCGGTTCGCAGAAAAGCCCGACGATGGACTTTGGGCCTACACGGTGGATCATTCCGACCGACGACTCCTCCTTGACGATATCGCCGGTTCGGCGGCGCATGTCACCATGCTGGGGGAGACGGGAATCATCACCGTCGATGAGTCCGAGGCTCTCCGGTCCGGTCTCGTCCAGATCGAGGAGGAGGCGGTGGAGGGGACTTTCGAGTTCACCGAAGGTGACGAGGATGTCCACTCGGCGGTGGAGCGTCGTCTCGTCGAACTGGTGGGCGAGGTCGGGGCCAAGCTTCACACGGGTCGCTCGCGCAACGACCAGATAGCTCTCGATATCAGGCTCCATCTCCGTCGTATGGCTTCGCTGCGCATCGCAGAGCTCTCGAAGTTCGCCCTGACCCTCGCCGGGATAGCCGAGGACCATGCCGAGACACCGGTGGCGTCGTACACCCACCTCCAACAGGCGCAGGTCGTCCCCCTGGGGCACCATCTGCTCGCCTACGCCTGGATGGCCGTGCGGGATCGGTCCCGGTTCTTCGATCTGCTCGTCCGACTCTCGGAGTCGCCCTTGGGCGCCAGCGCCTCGGGGGGTTCGTCGCTCCCGTTGGATCCTGAGGTGGCTGCGTCGGCGCTCGGGATGGAGGGCACCTTCGACAACTCCCTTGATGCCGTGGGCTCCCGCGATCTCGTGGCGGAGTACGTGTTTTGTGCCACCCAGGCGATGGTGAACCTCTCCCGCCTCTCCGAGGAGTTGATCCTTTGGGCGACCAGCGAGTTCTCGTGGGTCACCTTCGCCGATCGGCACACCACCGGGTCCTCGGCACTACCCCAGAAGAAGAACCCCGATATGGCGGAACTTGCCAGGGGTCGGAGTGCCGAGGCGATCGGTGCCATGACCACCATTCTCACCCTGCAGAAGGCGCTCCCGTTGGCCTACAACCGGGACCTCCAGGGTGACAAGACGCAGGTGTTCCGGGTCGACGATCTCCTCTCGGGAACATTGATCGCCCTCACCGCGATGTTGGATGGCGCCGAGTTCCATCCCCCGGCGCCCTCGTCGTGGACGAGCGCCCTCGATCTAGCGGAGATCTTGGTGCGACGCGGTGTCCCCTTCCGTCATGCCCACGGTGCAGTCGGGGAACTAGTGGGCAGACTGGTCGAATCGGGTCACGAACTGGCCGACGTCACCGTCGACGAGCTCACCGCTGCCCACGACGCGTTCCGGCCCGAAGACATCGAGAGCATCGACCCCCTCGCCTCCATGCAGGCGAGGTCCAGCCCCGGAGGCGGCAGCCCCCAAAGCGTCCACACCCAACTGACCCGGCTACGCGAGCTTCTCGGCGATTAGACGGATTGAGGGTCGAATCCCACCTACCCTGTGACGGTGATATTGGTTGCGGTGGTATCGGTGGCGCTAGCCGCGGTCAGCCTGCTCGCCTTCTTTGGTGATCAATGGTGGATACTCGACCTCGTTGCCAGCTTCCGACCCCAATTGGCTTTGGCCGTCGGCGTGGGTGCTGGGCTACTCCTGATGGCGCGCTGGTGGAGGACCGGGGTCGCAGTGGCGGTCGTCGCGGCCATAAACCTGGCGGTGGTGGTGCCGGTTTTCATGGGGGAGCCTGCCGAGGGACCGGGCAGCATCCGGATTATGAGTTACAACCTCCTTGCCTCCAACGAGGACTTCGCCGAGGTGGTCGACTTCATCGAGCGAACCGATGCCGATGTTGTGGTTCTCCACGAGGCGAGCCGCCCCTGGGAGGTCGCCCTCGGCTCGGCGGGTCTCGACTACCAGGTGACACGTTCCCGTACCGAGGATCTGATCTTCGGGACCGTGGTGCTCACCCGTGATCCCGTAGAGATCACCTCATACGGCTTCTCGGCCGAGGAGCCCCGCGCCATCGAGATTTCCCTCTACGGGATCTCCATCCTGGCAATCCACCCTCTGGCCCCCAGCACGGAGGAGAGAATAGCCATCAGAAATGGGCAGTTCGCCTGGTACACCGATTGGGTGACCGCCAGATCGGGCGATCTGATAGTCGTTGGCGACTTCAATGCCACCCCCTGGTCCCATCCGTTCCGACAGTTCGTTGCCGACACCGGGCTGGCGAACTCCCAAAACGGCTTCGGCCTGGAGCTGAGCTATCCCGCCAGGTCAATCGCACCAATGCAGGTGTCCATCGACCACCTCCTCCACTCCGATGGTCTTGGCGTGGTGAGAAGGGAGCTGGGACCACCCATGGGGAGCGACCACCTCCCACTTATCGTCGATCTGACGAGGAACTAGCCTGGGTCCTGATGCACTCCACCAACCGTGACCGACTTCTCGCCCTGATCGGCGAGAACGACCTGATAATCGTTCCAAGCGCAACCATGACAACTCGCAATGACGACGTCGAGTTTCCGTTCCGCCAGGACTCAACCTTCCGCTGGCTCACCGGGTTCGACGAACCCGATGCCATAGCCGTGCTCGCTCCCGGACACCACGACGGTGCCTATCAGCTTTTCGTCAACCCCCGTGACCCCGATGCCGAGGCTTGGACCGGCTACCGGGCGGGAACGGAAGGTGCCAAGGAGAGATTCGGTGCCGACGAGGCTTACGAGGTCGGTACCTTCTCCTCCAAGCTGAAATCCCTCGTCCATGGGCGAGAGCGCCTCTGGTACTCCCTGGGTGGTCGGCTCGACGACACGATCATCAAGACCGTGACCGAGATGCGTCAGTTCGGGGACCGCTGGGGGGTTCCTGTGGTGGAGTTGGCCGATGTGGCGGGCCCCGTCGGGGAGCTCCGGCTGAGGAAGACACCTGCCGAGATGGAACTAATGGCACGAGCCGCCGAGCTTTCGGGTGATGCCCATATCCGGGCCACGGAGGTGGCCGCCCCCGGCGTCCACGAGTATCAGGTCCAAGCCGAGATGGAAGCATTGTGGTTCGGTGCCGGAGCCACCGACAACGGATATCCGCCCATCGTGGCCTCGGGACCCAACGCCTGCATCCTTCACTACGTCGAGAATCGCCGGCTAATGGAGGACGGAGATCTCCTCCTCATCGACGCCGCCTGCGAGGTGGACGGCTACGGAGCCGACATCACCCGCACCTTCCCCATCAACGGGGTCTTTAGCGCACCCCAACGTGCTATCTACGACGTCGTCCTCACTGCCGAGGTGGCAGGTATCGAGAAGGCGGTGCCGGGAAACACCTTCAAGGACATCAACGAGGCTGCCATTGGCGTGGTGACCGAGGGGCTGGTGGACCTGGGTCTGATACCCGGCCCGGTCGACCGTGCCCTGTCCATGCACCATTACCGGACGTTCCTCTTCCACGGGATCGGCCATTGGCTCGGTCTGGATGTACACGACAGCGGCCGCTATCGCCTGAACGGCGACCATCGACCCCTGGAGGAGGGGATGGTGTTCACCGTCGAGCCCGGAATCTATGTCGCCGACGACAAGGGTGAGATCACCCTGGAAATGCGGGAATACGACATCGACGCCGAGATGAAGTCGCGGATGCTCGGCGAGAAAGTGGAAAAGCCCGACGACATCGAGGAGATAACCCACCAGGTCCCGGAAGAGTTCCTCGGGATCGGGGTCCGTATCGAAGACGACATCGCCATCACCCCCGACGGCCACCGCAACCTAAGCAAGTCAGTCCCCGTGTAGGACGGTGTTGAATAATGTCGTTGTGCAGATCGGCGGCCAGGCGCGCCGATGGCAAGGACGCAGGACGAAGGCGCACCCGGGGCGGTGCTTCGAGGACGAGGACGCAGCCAGCGGTGATGACTGGTCGGCGAGATGGGTGACATATATTGTTCAACACCGTCCTAGGTGGCTGGTGTGAATCGGGGTGTCGGTGAGGGCACCGGATACGAGATGTTGGTCATGAGGTTCTCCTTGTCAGCGATGGAAGGTTTCGACGG
>WHTL01000078.1 GCA_009377735.1 Acidimicrobiia bacterium | reverse complement strand
TAACATCTGGTAAGTCAATAGTGGTGTTGCGGTGGGTGGAAAGCGGGAGACACCAATAGAGCGATAAGAGGGGCGTGGCGGTTCCTAGGGACAGATAACCGAATGGTCTCGGGGTGCCGTCCTCATAGAAGTTGTCGATCTGATCGATGCGGAAGCCCGCCGCCGATATCATCGTCTCGGGTTTCCGAGTGAGATGGCACCCACCTGAGACCCTCTTCTGGATGGGTTCGAGACGATGCTGCCACCGACGGACACCCTCCTCGGGAGAGAGACCGTGCTCGACAAAGGAAAGTACTCCGTCTGGTTTCAGGACTCGGCGAAGCTCGCCGAGTGCCGTGGCAGCATCGGGAATGGTGCAGAGGGTCCATGTCGACAACGCGCTGTCGAACGTGTCGTCAGGGAATGGCAGCGATTGGCCGTCCAGCCCCGATCTCTCCACCGCCACTTTGCTAGCCCCGACCCGTTCCTGGGCGAGTCGCCAACCCAGTTCCGCTGGTTCGACGGCGTGCACCTTGGCAACCGCGTCCGGATAGAACGGAACATTGTGACCGGTTCCGAAACCGATCTCTATAACCTCGCCCCGGAGCTCTGAGCAGGTCCGTACCCGTAGGTGCTCTATCGCCTTGGTGCCGCAGGTGACATTCACGATGCGTGGCACTATCTGATCGGCGTAGATTCCCACTAGGGCTATCGCTCCCGGCGCCGATCCCGGAGCTGGTGCCATCTTTCCACCACTTGGTCGATGTCGATGGAAGGCACCAGGATCTGACGCATACCGTCGGCGACCGGCTTGTGACGATCTGCCTTCACCCGTCGGTTGTAGTCCTCGAGGACGGCGCGCACGTCCGCCTCGTCCCGCAAGTCGCGAAGGGACTCGGGGAAGGCCTCCGCCTCCTTGCGCAACCGGAAAGCTCCGGGAACCATGGTTGACATATCGAGATCCTCGCGCTGGATCAGCCCCTTCACCCACCAATCGGGATCGTAGGTATCACCACGCGTTGGGAGTGGCTTACCCTTCTCCGAAAGATCGTCGAACTCCCCCCGTTCCTGACCCTCCCGGATCTTCCGTTCCACCATGTCGAAAATGCGGTCTGTCACAACAACCTCTCATCGGGTGCCACGACCAACTCTAGGGCGATTCTGGGGTCACCCCTCCCCCACCGCCTTCGGCTCCCAATCGATAGAGACCACATCGTTTATGACCGTCGTCAACCCGTCGATGATGGTATCTGGGTCGACACCCTCAGAACGATCGGTGGCCACATCATCGCTGGCAGCCTCAAGTCGGAACAGACCATCTCGAAGACTGATGAAAGTAGCTTTGGAGAGGAGGACATCGTCCTCTCCGAGACCGTGGTCGGAGGCAACCTGACGCGCTTCGTAGGCGCGTTGGCGATGGCTCCTCCGGCAGTATCGCTGCGGTCTACCTGGACCAGGAGACGGTACAAACCGGGACCCACACCAGACACATCTGATCGTGCCGTCATCGCTCACGTCCCCTGATCGTAGGTGACCGGGGTGCGTTTGCCGAGGCACTCCGGGCCGGGATTACACTTCGTCGGACGACCAACGCGCTCATCAAGAGCGGTGGAGGGACAGGCCCTTCGAAACCGCGGCAACCGGATGACGGTGCCAATGCCTGATCGATGAGTCGCTTCGACGGGGTTCTGTCCCCTCGGAGCGCTCCGAGAGCGCAACGAGTGAAAGGACATCCATGCGAACCACCATCGGCAACCACGGACCTCGACTTCTCGGTTCCGCCCGCACATTTCGATGTACGCCGCAACGTCTCGACTCTCTAGTCACAAGCACCGCATCGAAAGGAACCAGATCATGACCGATTTCCACTATGACACTCTCCAGGTCCACGCCGGCCAGGAACCCGACCCCGCCACCAACTCACGGGCGGTTCCCATCTATCAGACGACGTCATTTACCTTTGACGATGCCGGGCACGCCGCCCGCCTCTTCGGTCTCCAGGAGTTCGGGAACATCTACACCCGAATCATGAACCCAACCACGGACGTGTTCGAGAAGCGGGTCGCCGCTCTCGAGGGTGGACTCGCCGCGGTGGGAACCGCATCCGGCCAGTCTGCGCAGCTACTGACATTCGCGGCACTCATGCAACAGGGTGACCATCTGGTGTCGACGTCCTTTCTCTACGGAGGGACCTACAACCAGCTCAAGGTGGCGTTCCCCCGTTTCGGATGGGATGTCACCTTCGTCGATGGCGACGATCCGTCCGACTTCGAGGCCGCCATCACCGACAAGACCAAGGCGATCTACATCGAGTCGATCGGCAACCCCAAGTACAACATCCCCGACTTCGAGGCCCTCGCCGAGCTCGCCCACAAGAATGGCATTCCTTTGGTGGTTGACAACACGTTCGGCGCTGCCGGATACCTTGTGAAGCCCATCGAGTGGGGAGCGGACATCGTGGTCCAGTCCGCCACCAAGTGGATCGGAGGTCATGGGACGTCCATCGGTGGTGTCCTCGTGGACTCCGGTAACTTCGACTGGCGCAACGGCAAGTTCCCCCTCTTCACCGATCCGGCACCCGGATATCAGGGGGTGGTGTTCACCGACATCTTCAACCCAGAGTCGGACATGGGGAACATCGCCTTCGCCATCCGGGCACGGGTTGAAGGGCTGCGGGACCTCGGTGCCGCACCGTCACCGTTCAACTCGTTCCTGTTCCTCCAGGGTCTGGAAACTCTCAGTCTGCGGGTCCAGCGACACGTGGACAATGCGCTCGAAGTAGCCCGCTGGCTGGAGAGCCACCCCGGGGTGACGTGGGTTTCTTATCCCGGTCTGGAGTCACATCCCTATCACGAGACGGCCAAGAAGTACCTGAAGAACGGTTTCGGAGCGGTACTTTCCTTCGGAATTAAGGGCGGCTTCGAGGCGGGTAAGAAGTTCATCGACTCTGTGGAGTTGGCTTCCCATCTGGCGAATGTTGGTGATGCCAAGACGCTCGTCATCCATCCCGCCTCCACCACCCATCAGCAGCTCAGCGCCGAGGAGCAGACGGCCGCCGGTGTCACCGAAGACCACGTCCGGATCGCCGTTGGAATCGAGCACATCGATGACATCAAGTCCGATATCGACCAGGCGCTGGGTCGGGCAGCCGGGAGCTAGAGCACGCCACAGGGTTGCCCTACCGACGTTCCTCATGATCGTGGGTGTGGGCGGATAGATCCATGTGCTGATGCCACTCGTCCTCGTGGTTATGGGCGGCGTCGTCGACGTGCACCCGCTGATCGAATGCATCCTCGGGTAGACCATATGCCTCGGCGATCACCTGTGGTGTCAGCGTCTCCGCCGGGCTCCCCGATGCCACGACCCGCCCCGCCATCACCACCACATGATCTGCCTCCCGTGCCTCGGCCATGTCATGGGTGGTGAGGACGACAGGAATCCCTCTTTCCCTCTCCCCATCAATTGCCTGGGTTATCACCTCGGTCGAAACCAGATCCAGGGCGGTGCGTGGCTCGTCGAGGAGGAGCAGATCATGATCCTGGACAAGACCCTGGGCAACGAACACCCGCTGCCGTTGTCCGCCCGAGAGCTCGTGAAGATGGGACCGTGAAATATCGGCTAGGCCCAGAGCCTCGAGAGCCTGGTCGATCCGATCCAGGTCGGACGGCTGGAATCGCCCTAACAAGCCCCGGGAGGCATATCGCCCCATAGCGACGACCTCACGAACGGTCACGGGGAGGGCGTCATTGACCTTGGTCGATTGGAGGACGTATGCGATCCGACCACTGATCTCCTCGGGCGCCTCCCCTAGCACGGAGATGGACCCTGATGCAGCCGGATGCAGTCCGGCGATGGCGTTGAGAAGACTGGATTTGCCGGACCCGTTGGCGCCGATCACGGCCGTAACGCCGGTGCCAGGGATGATGAGGTTCGAAGGAGCCACGGCGGTGACCCGGTCGAAGCGGATATGGAGACCCTGACATACGACAGCGGGAGTATTTACGGAGCGCATGTGTCGCAGACCCCCTCCACCTCGAGCACATGACCCGACACCTGGTATCGGAGTGACTCTCCCACCTTGTCGACGATGTCATGCAACGTGTTCTCTTCGTCACTGCTGAGTGAGAAATCTTCCACCCTGCCACAGTCGTCGCACACAACATGGTGATGGTGCCCCAACAGCCACTCAGAGAGCTCGACCCGAATGATGCCATCCACATCATGATGCTTCACGATGACCCCCGCCTCTTCGAAGATCGCCAGAGAACGATAGAGCGACGAGACCGGAACAGAATCCTCCAGTAGTTTCACGAGCTCGCCAACCGAGCGGGGACCTCCGACTCGTATCAAGATGGCGACAACAGCTCGTCGTCCCGACGTATACCGAACGTCGGTCTCGGCGAGACCTTGTGCCACCTTTTGGTGGATCTCCTGGCTTGTCAGCGTTTCCATCTATCGGTCTTTCCTACTCCGGTTCTCGTTTTGGAACAGCCTACGTACCCGTGATAGCTTTCCAGTAGATAATAATAATGATTCTCATTTTTGCAAGCCTCTGAGAAAGGCACTAGCGATGCCCCACTCCCGTCCGGTCCTCTTTGTGAACATCGTCGCCGTCATCGCCATCGTTCTCTCCGCATGTGGGGGCGACAACGTGGCAGGTAGCAACGACGCCGACAACGCCGACAAACTATCAATCGTGGTGACCACCAACATCCTGGGGGATGTAGTGACGGAGCTGGTGGGAAGCGATGGTTCAGTAGATGTGCTTCTGCCCGTTGGCGCCGATCCCCACGACTTCCAGTTGTCGGCGCGTCAGACCGGTTCCCTCCGAGACGCCGATCTGGTCATTGCCAACGGGCTCAACCTCGAGGAAGCCATGACCGACGCCCTGGAGGCGGCCGAAGAGGACGGCACCAATGTTATTCATGTTGCCGACCTGGTGGACCCCATCGAGATGGGTGAGCCCGACCTAGACCACGAGGAGGGCTCCGGCGACGGGGCCGGGCACGAACACGAGCACGAAGCCGAGCACGAACACAAGCACGAGGACGAGGACGAGGACGAGGCAGTGCACGGACATGACCACGGGGGGCTCGATCCTCACTTTTGGCTGGATCCGGTGCGGATGGCCGAGGCAGTGCGTCTCATCGGTGCGGAGTTGGAGGCTGTCGATACCACCAACACCGAGACCGAGACCGAGTGGGTGTCGCGTGCCGAGACGTTGGCTACCGAGATCGAGCAAGCACACGAGGGTTTCGATACATCCCTGTCCGTGATCCCCAAGGAGAACCGGCTTCTGCTGTCTAGCCACCATTCGCTCGGATACTTCGCCGCCCTTTACGACTTCGAGATTGTGGGTACGGTGGTGCCCGGTGGCAGCACCCTGGGTGAGACCTCGGCAGGTGATGTTGCCCGGCTCGCAGAGATCATCGAGAACGAGGGTATCCCCGCCATCTTCACCGACGTCACAGATACCTCCGATCTGACGGCAACGGTGGCTGCCGAGGCTGGTGTGGAGGTGGTGAGTCTCTACACAGGCTCACTAGGTGATCCCGAATCCGGCGCGGCATCCTATCTATCCATGATGGAGACCAATGTGGAGAGAATCGTGGCGGCTCTCGGTGAGGGGGACTGAATGGATTGGCTGGCGGAGCCCCTAGCAATGGGATACATGCAACGGGCCCTGATCGGCGCCCTGTTGGTGGTGTTGACCACCTCTCTCGTGGGAACATGGGTGGTGCTTCGTGGGCTCAGTTTTATGGGAGATGCTCTCGCCCACGGGGTCCTTCCCGGTATTGCATTGGGTGTGCTCCTCGGGTTCAATGTCACCTTCGGCGCCCTCGTCTCCGCCCTGATCATGGTGGTCGGGATC
Organism: Acidimicrobiia bacterium; assembly: GCA_009377735.1. GTDB lineage: Bacteria > Actinomycetota > Acidimicrobiia > Spongiisociales > ZC4RG35 > WHTL01. The sequence goes on along the minus strand of WHTL01000078.1, from coordinate 7,332 downwards.
AACCTGGTCCACCGCTACTCACGACTTGGTGAGGACACTGCCATCGGGCTCCTCTTCGTGGGAATGCTCGCCCTCGGTGTTGTCATCATCTCTCGCACGACCTCCTATTCGGGGAGTCTCACCGGGATCCTCTTCGGTGATGCGCTGGGGATGTCGACCGGAGACCTGTGGCTTATCGGCGCCGTGGCCGCGGTAACGGTGACGGCGAGTGTGGTTCTGTACCGACCGTTTCTCGTGCTCTCCTACAACGAGCAAAAGGCGGAGATGTTGGGACTGAATCCCCGGATCGCCAACTTCGCCATGTTGACCCTGGTAACGATGGCGGTGGTCGCCTCCTTCCAGACAGTGGGGACCTTGCTAGTTTTCGGCCTCCTCATCGCTCCCCCGGCGACGGCTGCGCTGCTATCACAACGAGTACCAACATTGATGGGGTTTGCCATCATCTTCGGGGTCGTTGCCGTGACCGGTGGGCTCATGATCAGCTACTACGCCGACACCGCCGCCAGCGCCACCATGTCGGGGCTTGCCGTTGCGATGTTCTTCACAGTGATGGCCATCACCGCGGTATTTCGCACCAGACGCGTCGGTTGACTAGGCGAGACTCACAATCCTGGTCACCAGCCTGTCTATAAAGGCTGGTCCGTCCATGTTCAGCGCGACGTGTGCATTTGGAACGGTGTCCGTGACCTTCCATCGATCCACCACAGTTCTACCCACGGTCATCGGTGAGGATGTCTCGATGTCTACAGCCAGGTGCTCCGTCTCCACCAGCCCCGGCCAGATCACCTCACCTACGGCAACGGCATCGTGGATCGGTGCCTGCTCCAGACCGTAGGTGTCCCGATGGAATCCCACGAAGAACTCGATCAGCTCGGCAACCACCTGCCCCGCCCTTCCACCGCCGCGGAGCTCCTCGTTCCGTTCTGGTCCCAACAGAGCCAGATGAGTCACGTCGAGACCGACCATGGTGATGTCGAGACCCGAACCGAAAACGACGGCCGCCGCCTCCGGATCGGCCCAGATGTTGAACTCGGCCGACGGGGTCCGGTTTCCCAAACCGACCGCACCTCCCATAAGAACCACCCGTTCGATCTGTTCGACCACATTCGGATAGCGTCGCAGCAGTAGGGCGATGTTGGTCAGTGGTCCCACCGGTATCAGCGTCACGGGCGCCGCATGCTCCTCAAGAGTCGCCGCCATGAAATCGATAGCGTGGAGGTGGTGGGGACGTTGTTCTGGCTCGGGTAGTTTTGGACCGTCCAGACCGGTTCTCCCGTGAACATGGTCGGCGACTTCCAGGTCCCGGACCAATGGGTGACCAGCACCGGCCGCGACCGGGATGTCCGGCCTATTCGCCAGTTCCAGGATCTTCAGAGCATTGGTGGTGGTGTTCTCGAGGCTGGTGTTACCCCCAACCGTGGTGACCCCGAGAAGCTCCACCTCGGGGCTTGCAATGGCAAGGAGGATGGCGATGGCGTCGTCGTGTCCGGGGTCGGAGTCGATGATGATGGGAGTTGGCATGGTGCGACGTTACCGGATCGGTCAACTGCCGAATGCGGCCCCGAGGACCTCTTCTCGCGTTGGAAGCGACGGTTGCGCTCCCGCCTTGGTCGTCGCGAGAGAGCCAGCCGTGACCGCCAGCTGTAGGGCTGACTCGATCGTCGCACCTTCTCCGACTGCGACGGCGTAGGCGCCACAGAAGGCATCACCAGCCCCAACCGTGTCGATCGGTTCTACCTGTGGTGGTTGGCTTCGAGCGATCGGCTCGCCGTTTTGGGTGGCGACGGCGCCGTCGGATCCGAGAGTGGTGATGATGATCCCCTCGAACGCCACCAAAGCTCCCTCCAGCAGGCGGTATTCCGACTCGTTGACGATGAGTGTCCCCACAGTCGGGAGTAATTCGGGTACGAATGGTGCCGCAGGTGCGGCGTTGATGATCACCTCACCGGCGAAGTGTTCGGAGACGGTCAGCACAGTCTCGGTTGGCACTTCCAGCTGACAAAGGAGCACGTCGGCCGCCGGAGCCTTCACCCGTGTAGCGTCGAGAGCATCGTTGGCGCCGGGTGCCACCACGATCTGATTCTCACCATCAGCAGCAACCACGATCATCGCCATCCCGGTCTGGCGCCCTTCGAGGGATTCGACCTCCAAAACCACGTCATCGGCCCGTAGAAGCTCAAGTGCGGGGTCGGCCCAGACATCTTGGCCGACACATCCCACCATGGTTACATCGGCGCCCATGCGTCGCGCCGCCAGGGCCTGATTGGCGCCCTTTCCCCCCGGTGCGATAGCGAACTCGGCGTCACCGATGGTCTCCCCCGGCTTCGGCAAGCGCGCTGCACTGAAGATGAGATCGACATTGATACTTCCCACCACCGTGACCGACGTCATCCATGCCCAATCATCTTCTCCCCCACGTTACCTATGTCCACCTTGTGCCTTCCACCTTGGTACTGTGCGTTCAGATTCCAGGAGCTACTTTGACAGACAACAAGCCAGCCAAGAAGAACGGCGACGACGGATTCAGCGACCAGATAGCCGAGAATCTCGTGAGTGGTCTCGGGAAGTATGCGATCGATGGCTTTGGGCCCTTCGACTCGGCTAGGGAGGTGGCCGAGGCGGCCCTGGCCAAACGTGGCACAGTCGACGGCGCCATCAAGGAACTGATCGACGACCACACCAGACTTGCCGGAATCAACGGCTTTGTCACTGGTCTGGGTGGGTTTGTGACCCTGCCCGTTGCCCTTCCGGCCAACGTCGTCGGCTTTTACGCCGTCGCCACCAGGCTGGTGGCGGCCATTGCCCACCTGCGGGGCCACAACATCGACGACGAGGTGACCCGGACCGCGGTCATGATCACCTTGACCGGTGACGACGCCTCTAATCTGCTCGCTCAGGCGGGAGCAGTTGTTCCTGCTGGTCGCGCCACCACCGTGGCACTGAAACGTCTACCCAAGTCGGCAATGGCGCTAGTCAACAAGGCGATAGGATTCCGGCTCCTGGTCATCGCCGGCGGCAAGGGAATGGCACGCCTAGGACGACTGATACCGGTCGTTGGTGGCCTTGTTGGAGGGGCGATCGACGTCGTGCTACTGCGGAGTGTGGCCAAGCACGCCCGCAAGGAGTTCGCGGACGCCACCATCACCGTCGAGTGAACCGCCCGAGGAATGTCAGCCCGCACGGCGGAGGGCCCGTCTGATAAGGAATCCATATCCGAGGGCACCGATCAGTGCGAAGGCGAACCACTGGATGGCGTAGTTCAGATGTGGTCCCTCATTGGTGGTGTCGGGCGGTGTCTCAGGGACCGGAACTGATCCATCGTCGGAACCTTGGATCTCGAGATATACGGGAAGCAACTCGACATCGATCTGCTCGCCGATCCTGTCCACATCGACTCGGGACACGACCTCGAGTTCACCGGGCGGCTCGTCTCGGCTGGTAGCACCGCGTTGTTGTGATGCTCGGAGCGGCGCAATGATCGTCACGGTGCCGTCGTCTGGGGCGAATTCGGACGGGTCGTCGTCCCCCATCTGCAACGGAACCCACCCCCGATTGACGAGAATGGCCTTGCCCGAATCGAGCAGGAGGGGCGTGATTGCTTCATACCCCGGCTGCCCATCGCGCACCTGGGAACGCAGCAACACTTGCTCCTCGGGAACATACCGCCCTGTGGCTTCACCACGGCGGAGCTCCAGTGAGGAGATATCATCCCCCGTCGCGTCGATCATCTGCTCCACGGGCCGGGGTTCGGCGGAGAGACGCTCCTCGTTGACCAGATTGGCGTGTTGGCGTTCCTGGAGACGATCCAGTTGCCAGAAGCCGAGGGCAATAAAGAGCACGGCAAGGGCCAGAACCAACAGATGACCAACTATCCAGCGAGGTCGAAGAAGGATGTGTCGGCTACTGCTCACTCAGCCGATGGTATGCCAGATACGAACCGTGACCGTACGCAGGCCAGACCACTTACACCTCGATGATCAACACCCCACCGGCGCGTCGGCTGTCGGCGTGCGCCTCGACCGGGTCGATGGCCGCGGCAACCACACCACCAAAGTACATGTCGTGTGGCTCGTGATGCCGCACCTCTAGGTCCGTCTCGACCTCGAGACCATGTTCCACGGCCACCATCGAGCCCGACTCGTCGAATTGCAGGTGAACCCGAGGATGCTCCACAGCAAGGACGAGATCACCGTCACCGGCCACGAGGAGTGCGATGGTGATTGCGATGGCACTGGTTATCCGATCCGCTCCCGGTGAGGAAATTGCCACCCGACGCCCGTTGCCGGAACGCAGCACAGTGGGAGCCATATTCGATGGCAGCCTCTCCCCTGCCGTCCACTCGTCCTGTGACCGACGATTGAGTTCAAGCTCGCCGAGAGAGTTGTTCATCCACATCCCCGTCTCCCCGGGCGAGACTCCGGAGCCATAACCCGCAGACATGGTGGCCGCCGCAACCCAGCCGTCGTCACTCGCCACCGCGGTGGCAACGGTGGATGCCGAACGTGACGCCGCCAGGAGACGAGCCGCACCGTCCACACGATCGGCGGAGTTGTCCAGTAGTCTGCGCCGCAGACCGAACACCAGCTCCTGGGCTCTCACCCAGGAATTGGGGTCGAGGGGACTGCCCTCGATGTGCTCCAGAATGGCGGTGAGGGTGACCCCGCCAATCGCCGGGGGCGGGTTGGTGGCGAACTCCCAGCCAAGGAATCGCCCTGTGAGCGACGGGCGGTCCTGTGCTTGGTAGTCCGCAAGGTCACGCAAGGTCATGATGCCGCCATCGGACGCCAGCCCGTCGACGACCATCCGCCCGAGTTCGCCTCCGTAGAGGGTGGCGGGGCCCTCGACACCAATCTGACGGAGCGAAGCGCCCAGACCGGGGATAACCACACTCTCGCCGGTTCGAAGTTGCACCCCACCCGGGAAGAGCACATCCGCCACCCTCTGGTCCCTCGTGTATATGAGATCGCCGCCTGCGGCGAGATATCTGTCGGCCGCCGACGACATCGGGAAACCTGAATCGACGGCGTCGGCGACATGGATCAGCAAATCCTCCCACGGCATCCGACCCCAGCGCGACCAGGCCGAATGGAAGGCGGCGATGCTCCCTGGGACCGCCACAGAACCGGCTCCAACCTCGGTGATGGTGCCAGCCCCGTACTCCATGGTGACTCTGTGTGAGGTGCGGGACGCCGAGTCCGGATGACCGAGCCCGGGTACCGCCAGATAGCCATCGATGGTGACAGGGTTCACACCGGGGCCGCCGATTGTGAGAAATCCACCAGCGCCCGGACAACATACGCCAGGCTCACTCACAGTTGCCGCGAGGGACACTCCCACCAGAATATCTACGGCGGACCCACCCTGTTCGGCGATGTCGGCACCCAGCCGAGCGCAAAACGGCGAAGGTGCTGCAATGGCGATCCTCGGCATCGCCCGAGGGTAGCGCTTGGACACACCGCCAGTCGTCTGACCGCTAGACCGATGACATTTCTAGTGGTCTGTCGGGCCGGGTGTCGACGTGGTCGGCCACCAGCTCGAGGCGACTACCACGAGTGCTCCCTACCTCGGGAAAACGACGCAGAATCCGGCCGGCTACCCAGACGGTGTGGCCTACGGCGACATCGAGTGCGCCGGGCGGAGGATCCCAGAACATCACCGGCAACACGTCTACTCGGTTTTGTGGAGTCTCACTCCTAATGGCGAGAAGAAAGCGCACGATGTTGGCGCCGGATTCGACGGTGCGATGGTCGGGAGGGCTGACGAGACGTCCACACAGGATGACCAGATTGAGATCCATAACACTCTCCTTGTTCGTTCCTTGACCAAACGGCCATTGGATGGGGAGTGCGGATCGTCTACAAGCTATGTATTCCCTGTGACAAAATCGGTTGCTAGCCCAGCTGGGCACGCAATTCGAGGAGACCGGGGAAATCCTCGTCGTGGGCGGCGATGGCCTTGATCAGCTTGCGGGCGGACTGGTGGTCATTGGCGGCAAGAGCGATACGAGCGGCGACGTACCAACGTCGCACCGTGCTCTCCGCCGGCGAGGACACGAGACGTCCGGGATCGGCCACCTTCCACGCCTCCCTTATACGGCCCTTCTCCAACAGGTAGGAGCCGTAGACCACCCGGGCTTCATCCTGTACCGCACGGGGTGCGTCCAACTTGCGGAAGCGGTCCCAGGTGTTCTCAATGTCGCGGTCTTTTTCCAGGGCACGGAGAGAGTCCATCTCCACCGGCATGTGCATGGGATCACCAGCAATACGTCGGAAGGTGCGCAACTCCTGGAGGGCTTTCTGCCATTGGCCGTTTTCGTAGTATGACAATCCAAGCAACTCACGGATGGTGGCGGCCTGTGGCGCCAGATCCTTCGCCTTCTCTAGGTGGTGGCTTGCCTTGCCGTACCGCTCTGAGGCAAAAGCGTCGATTCCATTCGACAACTCGATGAGAGCGGGATCACGACGTGCCTTGGGTGCGGTATGCATGATCTCGTCCCTTACCCACCGCGGAAGGTCCCCTGCAGGGGTTGATGTGATCTTGCCTCGTTGCGGTCTGTTCGTCATTGTCGACCACGTTACCGCTTCCCACCCCTCAACTCGCCAGCGAATTACGAAAATGCGGTTTCGACGGCATCGGTAAACAAAACATGGCACAATCTCGCTATGAACAAACCGCAGCGGAGTGTCTGCGGGGCCGTCCCACGGAAAAGCGTGGTTTGGCCAAACGTGGATCGGTGGTCCCCCACCATCGGTCCCTACTTGGGATGTTGTGGAGTGCATGCTCGAAAAGGTCTATCGCTGTTTAACGCCGATGCGTCCGGTTCAGTCGCTGCAACCGTTTGGTGCGGCAAAACACGGCTGCCAAAATGGTCGACGGCAATTCAGCGATGCGGCTACGCCAGGTGCGATTCTCGCCTAGGTGTATTTTGTGTTGCACAGACCAATTTTTGGTACTACCATCCATCGACATGAAAAACTTTCGTGCAATGCTGGTAGGAGTAATGCTTGCGGGACTCACCTTTGTCGGTGTCCCCTCCGAGGATGTAACACCGATCGACGTCGACAACCCGACGTGCTTGGAGGTCCCCGGCGACTCCACTCAGTGCCTCCATCCCTGAGAGAGCCCTGAGCTAAAACAACACCCAACTCGGATCGGATGACGGCAAGTCGAATCCGTTCCCCGAATCAGAAACCAAAAAGGGCCATCCCGGATGGGATGGCTCTTTTTACATTGATGTCCGGCGGTGACCTACTCTCCCAGGGGGTTGCCCCCCAAGTACCATCGCCGTCATCGGATACAGTCACTTCCGTGTTCGGAATTGCTACACGGATC
>WHTL01000431.1 GCA_009377735.1 Acidimicrobiia bacterium | reverse complement strand
GCGGAGTTGGTCACCGACCCCGAGGTCGTGTCGGTAGTGGCCGAGAGGTTCGCCGATTCGGGCTGGCCGTGCGAGCCCGACGAATCCGGTACGGCACTCACAGCCCCCTATAGCGCGCCGTCGGCGGGACCGCCGCCGTGGCACATCTATCGCATGACGCCCACCAAGGCCACCGCATTGTTGGTGGGCGATCCCGGTGGGGCGACATCCTGGTCTTTCGACGACTGACGAGAGACCCTCGTCAGACGCGTTTGAAAACCAGGTCGAAGTCCTTTCGCCATGTCTCGCCCTGATCATCCGAGGCCTCCCAACGTCCCCGGATCAGATCGGGTTCGAGGTCTGACAGAAATCGCTGATGGAAGTCTGGGTCCTCACGACTCATCTCCCAGGTGGTGTCGTCGAAGGTCACGTCGAATAGCCGGCACATACCCCGGTCGTCGTGATAGAGGACATACAACTGCTCGTTGGCGTCGCTTCGACCGAACACCATTTCCCACATCGGAACACCCTCCATGGTGGCGTGCATCACCACGAAGGCATCGTCCATCCAGGAGAAGGTTGCACTGCCGTAGTTGGTGGTGTCGAGACTGTCGAGGAACCACGCCCCTGACAGCTCCAGCTCCCACTCCCCTACCAGAACGTCGAGGTTGGTCAGCGTCTCGTTCTTCATCCGGATCCTTCCTTTGGGTCGACCCCTTGACCGTACCTTCAGCGAATGGTTACGCCCGTGCTGTGCCCCACATATCGAGGAACCTCTCAAGGGATTCCGTTGCCTCGGTGGTGGATCCGGTGGCGAGGACCTCGATCAGACGGGCTGACCTCGGTTTGAAATCATGTCGGTCCGTTCACGGTTGCGTTGATATCGCACGATGATCGGGAACAGTGGCAAGGAGGGACCCTGTGAAGCGTGTTCTGATCATCATCGGCTACGCAATCGGTATCTATCTCATAGGACGCGCCATCGTGGAGCCGTTCTCCATCGACATGACGAACCCGGCCACCTACCGCGACGACTGGGGCGGTCCTAGCCTCGTCGGTGTCCTCGCCGTCCATTGCGTGCCGGGGATCCTGGCCGCCGTTATCATGTGGCGGCATCAAGTCCGGCGGCGCGCTCGGGGCTCTCCCACAACCACTCGGTAGCAGCGGTCTCAGTCCGCTATCGCCTCCCACACGAACCCGTCTGGGTCGGTGAAGGGTCCGGCGTCGCTGCCGATCGTGAGACGATGCGATCCGGTGCCATCGGCGGGTACACCGGCAGCCTTGGCGAGGGCACCATGCTTGTTGAGCGCCAGCTTGATGGGACTAGACGTGGGGCCTAGCTCGGCATATCTCTTGCCGTAGCTCTTGGTCACCTCGAATCCGTGGTCAACATAGAACTGTTTGCTAGTGGCGACATCCGCCACCCCGAGCTGGAGCACGAACGAGTCGATGTCCCGGGTAGCAGGGCCGGTGTCCTTCTTCGACGAGGAAGCAACCGTCCAGATCGTCCCGTCCGGGGCCTGAACGACACCGCCGTAGCCCCAAAGCGACTTTGCGGCAGGTTTCAGCGACGTGGCCCCGGCATCGAGGGCGGCGTCGACGAAGGCGTCGACATTGGCCGGCTGCGACACGATGAGCGACAGAGTGAACCCACGGAAGCCGGTCGTTGGTGGCTCCGAGGCTCGGAGACGCACCCGATCGCCCAAACCGAAGGCGGTGTTGTAGAAGAGGTCGGCGGCCGTGGTGTCGGCCACCTCGAGGGTGGCGTAGCTGATGTTTGTCATGGGAGTAAACGTAGTTACCGCCCAGTAACCCTGCTTCTCGATTCCTGACCGGTTGGCGCCGTGGTCGGGGTCAGTCTCCGACAGCGCCGATGTGCCCCGCCCAGAGAGGCGTAGGGACGGGGGCACACGGTGGGTCGGGGTTACGGTGCGGGTGGCTCGGGAAATACCGGAACACCGTCGGGGCAGAGCCTCACCTTGGGGTTGTGGTCGACAAACATCCCAGAGGGGTTGTCCTTCCAGATCCAGATGTGGAGCTTCCAGACAGGCAGGACGCTGTGCTGTTGGAACTCCTGACCGAAGAGACTCGGTGGCTCCTCCTCGGTCCAGGCGTCGATGGGGACGATGTACTCGTGCGCCACCAGACCGGCGATGTCGCCGTTGGCGTCAAGCTCGTAGACCATCGCCTCGGGGCGTAGCGCCTCCACGTTGCCGTCGAGAAGGTCCTGGTCGACGTAGTGCTGACCCATCCCACCCATCTGGGGGTGCTCGAAACAGGCGAGGAAGCTCT
>WHTL01000410.1 GCA_009377735.1 Acidimicrobiia bacterium | reverse complement strand
TAGCGTTCCGCCTTGCACAACCGCACCCCGTCGATGATGGAGGCGTGGTTGAGGGCATCGGAGATGATGGCGTCCTCTTCATCCAGGATGGTCTCGAACAGACCGGTGTTGGCATCGAAGCAGGATGAGTAAAGGATGGTGTCCTCGGTACCTAGGAACACCGAGATGCGGGCTTCAAGTTGGCGGTGGACGGTCTGGGTCCCACATATGAAGCGCACCGACGCCATCCCGTATCCGAATTTCTCCAGGGCGTCCTGGGCCGCCGCCACCAGATCGGGGTGATCGGCGAGACCGAGATAGTTGTTGGCGCAGAAGTTGAGCACTTCACTGCCGTCTTCGAGGCGGATGATGGCACCCTGGGGAGATGCGATTATCCGTTCGTCTTTGAACAGACCCTCCTCCACCAGTCCTTCGGTATGTTCGGCAAGATCGGCTGTTAGTTGACGAGACATATGTCGACGGTAACGCATCTCAGAATTCCGTGAACCGCCCGGGCGGAAACTCCGGTAGCGTTGCCTCATGGGTGATATCTACTACCACGACTACCTGCAACTCGACCGCATCCTTTCCAGTCAGACCCTCGAAAGCAAGAAAGCCGGAGATCTCCAACACGACGAGATGCTCTTCATCATCGTCCATCAGGCCTATGAGCTCTGGTTCAAGGAGATCCTGTGGGAACTCGAAGACGTCATCGATGCCTTCGGCAGCGACGAGTTGGACGAGGCGGACATGGCCAAGGTCAACGGTCGTCTGCGACGCGTCACCGAGATCCAGAAACTACTCCTCCTCCAGATCGAAGTGCTGGAGACGATGACCTCGCTCGACTTCCTCGATTTCCGCGACCACCTCGTCCCGGCATCGGGATTCCAGTCGATGCAGTTCCGCCTCATCGAGAACCGGCTCGGTGTTAGGGCGGAGGATCGTGTCAACTTCGGGGGCGCCCGTTACACCCAGCGTCTCCACGGTAAGGAGCGCGAGACCGTGATCGGGTCGGAGGATGAGCCCTCCATCCATGATTTGGTTGCCGGCTGGTTAGAGCGGACCCCGTTTCTCGATGAATTCGATTTTTGGACGGTATACCAGGACGCGATCGGGAACATGCTCGAGGCCGACCGAGAGATCGTACGCTCCAACCCTGAGCTCGACGAGGAGGAGCGAGAAGCCCAGCTCCGGGCCTTCGATCAGACATTCCGCCAGTACGAGGCCGTCTTCGATGCCGACAAGCATGCTGATCTTGTTGCCGCGGGTGGACGCCGTCTCTCCCACCGCGCATTTCAGGCCGCCTTGTTCGTCAGCCTATATCGCGACCAAACGGCGCTGCACCAGCCCTACGAGATGCTGGAGTTGCTGATGGATATCGACGAGGGGTTTACCACCTGGCGGTATCGGCACGCCCTCATGACACAACGCATGATTGGTCGGCGTGTCGGGACCGGCGGATCGGCCGGCGCCGCTTATCTCACCCGAAATGCCGAGAAGAGCCGCGCCTTCCCCGACCTGTTCGCCCTCCCCACATTCCTCATCCCGAGGGCACAGCTGCCGCCCCTACCCCAGGCGATCTCCGAGGCAATGCGATTCCGATTCGAGTCATGAAAGAGCATTTCTCCCGATTCTTCGATGCCGACCCCCACCGGCTCCATTTCGCTGCCCACTCACATCATCCCTGGCCCGATGTGACCTTTGATGCCCACATGGCCGCCTGGGAGACCGCGGCCCTTCTGGTCGATTTCAAGTGGGACTACATTTTCGACCGAGTCGTCCCCCGCGCCCAGAGGGGGGTGGCAAATATCCTCGGTCTCCCGGATCCATCAACCATCGCCTTTGCCGCCAGTACCCACACCCTCCTAACGCGTTTGGTGTCCGCCCTGCCGACACCCACCCGGATACTCACTACCGACGCCGAGTTTCACTCGGCTGCCCGACAGTTTCGCCGCTGGGAGGAGGCCTCGGTGGCCTCCGTGGATCGTGTCCCTGCCCAGCCCTTCGCCACCTTCCCGGAGCGATTCATCGCCGCTGCAGGCGATCACGATCTCATCTTCCTCAGCCAGGTTCACTTCGATTCCGGCTACGTGACCCCTGATATCAATACCCTGGTCGCGGCCCTTCCCTCGGATCCTGTCGTGGTCGTGGACGGATATCACGGATTTATGGCAGTGCCTACAGATCTTTCCGCGATCGCAGACAGGATCTTCTATTTGGCTGGGGGCTACAAGTATGCGATGGCGGGTGAGGGTGCCTGCTTTCTCCACGCACCGCCGGGTTGGCTCCCCCGACCGGTAGACACCGGATGGTTCGCCGGCTTCGACACAATGACAGAGGACCAGACGGGTGTGCCCTATCCACTCCATGGGGGCCGCTTCGCCGGGGGCACCTTCGATTCCACCGGGGTCTTCCGACTGGGGGCCGTCTTGGAGTGGGTCGAGGGTCTCGAACTCACGGTCGAGGGGATCCACGATCACGTGCGGGGTTTGCAGGATGATCTTCTCGAGGGCCTTCCCGAATCGCTGACATCGACACTCCTACCCGAGAGAGCAACGCAAGATCGGGGGAACTTCCTCACCTTCGTCCTTGAAGATGCAGGGGAGATACACCGATCTATGGCGGCCCACGGTGTGGTCACCGACTACCGCGCCAATCGCTGGCGTATCGGGATGGGCATCTACCAGGACCGATCGGATATCGACAGATTCGTCTCAGTCTGGGAGACCGCCAATCCCTGACGATGTCCAAACCCAGCTAGTGGTGTGTCCTTGAATTGATGCCGCGGTGTCGCCGAGGCATCGGCGTCGATGGCAAGGACGCAGGACGAAGGCGCACCCAATGCGGTGCGTCTAGGACGAGGACGCAGCAAGCGGCGTCTAGGCCCGGCGAGACTG
>WHTL01000226.1 GCA_009377735.1 Acidimicrobiia bacterium | reverse complement strand
TCCTCACCCTCCTCCTCGTCGTAGGCCGGGATCTGATTTGGAACCCGACCGATCCCATCGACGCTCTGACCTACCTGCTGCACCGAACGGCATTGGGGTTGGCGGCGTGGGTCACCCTTTCCGGTCTGATAGTCGCCTGGGCGACAACGGCACTGGTCGGTTCGAGAATCGCCCGGTCCCTGGCACGATTCGCTGTTCCTTGGCTGAGAAGACTTGCTGTCTCCGGGGTGGCGGGGGCCATGGTCGTCACTGGGACCTTCGGGTCATCCCTTCCGTCCCTCGCAACCAACGATCCGGCGCCAGCAGTAGAAATCATTGACCTGCCTGACCCTTTGCGAGACCTTCTCGAACATGAACAGTCCACCGACGACTTGGCTCCCCCTGAACAAGTCAGAAGAGACACCGACGATCAGACCAGACACAACCCAGACTCCACCACGGCAAAACGGACGGAAGCCCGAGCAACCCAGGTTCAGGTGAGTCCCGGCGACAACCTGTGGGACGTCTCCGCTCGTCAGGTCATGGCTGTTCGTGACTCCAAACCCTCACAGTCCGAGATCGCCGACTACTGGCTAAGGGTGATCGAGGCCAATCGCGGCTCGCTCATCTCTGGCGATCCCGACCTGATCTATCCAGGCGAGACGATCAAGCTGCCACCGCTCGGCCCCAATTGAAATTGTGTTCCCCACCTGCGTGAGGAGGAAGAATTGCGTGTGTGATGGGCACGCTAAAGGTGCAGGGTGATGAGGCAGCCGATGGGGGGTCTGGGGGCAGCGCCCCCAGAAATCACAGCTCAGGCTTCGGCTTCGGCTATCTCGTCCTCGTCCTCGGTCGCATCGAGTGTCTCCGAGGAGGCGGGATGGGCACGCAAGAGCTCGATTACTTCTTCTCTGAAGAACTTGAAGGTGCGCCCCCCCGGGAGCTTGTACGCAGGTATACGTCCTTCACGGGCATAGCGGCGGACCATTTGGATATTCATCCCGAGGAGCTCAGCAACCTGGCTCGTATCGAGAATTTCAGGGATTTCGTTCGTCACTGCTTTCACCTGTTCCGTCGGGGGATCGGGAACTTGCTTGCAACCGGTGGGTTTGGATCGTGGGATCTCCGACCGGTATCGGATCTTGTAGGTTTGAACCTACCTGTCCCGTGTGACAATTGTACGTCCTTTCTGGGTTTTGAGGAATACCCTCGGTTTGTCGGTGATGTCTGAGATACGCGCCAGCAGTCGATAGCCTGGGTTCCCACATGAATGATGAGACGCTGAAACCAGACGAAGTACAGCCCGTACCCGCCGAGACGGAGGAGAAGGAAGGAGAGTACTGGGATCCGCGAACCCTCGAAGCTGATCCGTATCGCCTCGATGACACGAGCCATGCTCGACGAGGCGAGGGGGGCATCGATCGATGAGGGCGGCCGGAGTCGTATCGCCGACGTACACAAGCGTTCTCTAAACGAATTGCGGGAGGTCCTGTCCCCTGAGCTCGTCGAGGAACTCGATGAGGTGATGCTCCCCATCAGCGAGGGTGACGTCTCCGAATCGGAGATACGTATCGCTCAGGCGCAGCTGATCGGATGGCTCGAGGGGTTGTTCCACGGGATTCAGGCCTCCATCGTCTCTCAGCAGATGGCCGCCCAGCACCAGCTCTCCGAGATGCAACGTCAGAACAAGCTCCAACCTCCTCAGCCCAAGGTCAACCCGGATGGCTCGGGCATGTATCTCTGAGATGTGATCGTTCAGCCGGTTCTCTTCTGCGCTGCGATCTGACGCTGCTTGCGAACCTTGCGACGCTCCCGTTCTGACATCCCTCCCCATATACCGAACTTCTCACCTGTCTCGACCGCAAAGTCGAGACACTCCGCCTTCACGTCACATTCGGCGCAGATGGCTTTGGCGCGCCTCGTGGAGGCACCCCGTTCGGGGAAGAAGAGGTCGGCATCGGCGCCTCGGCAATTGGCATAGTCCTGCCATGCCAGATCACCGCTTGATAGGGCCTCGACCAGCTTGGACAACATGTCGGCTCCTCTCGCCCTGGAGCTTTCCTTCCGGGACGTATCGACTCTTTCCGGACTGCCAAAATGTCGACGAGGTTTCCCAACACCACCTCTGATGTTCCGATCTGCTTCCCAACATCGGTTTCCATTCCGTTCTCGTCAACGGCCGGGTGATCTGCCGTACTCGTCCACTCTCCCGACCGATTCCCTCCGCTGGTCGAGCACTGCCTTCATCGGCATTGCCTTTCACCCGCATAACTACACCCACAGCCGCACCGGCAGCTGCATACACAGATGTAATTACACATATGACATTAAGCACTCCCGAGCGAACCGTCAAGAGCGCCGGCACTCAAATACCGCAACACCCCAGCACCCTCTGGTATAGAGGCCACCGTTTTTGGGTGTGAGCTCTCCGGTGCACACCGCGCCCGTAAAGACGCGCCATAATCAGGACATGGAGACAAACGGAGAATTGCGCTGGCTTGGTGGGGCCACCGCATGACCTCGACACAACCGCGGACACGGAAGGTCCCCTGGCCCGTGGAGTTCTATCGGTCGGCGGTCGGCAAGAAATGGATCATGGCGATCACCGGGATCGCCCTACTTGGCTATCTCGTGGCCCACATCATCGGCAATCTCAAGATCTTCATGGGCCCCGAGGGCGGCGTCCCGGCAATCGACACCTATGGCGTAGCCCTACGGGAGCTGCTCTATCCCATCCTCCCCAAGACGGTCACCCTCTGGATCCTCCGACTGGGACTCCTCGGTGCTGTTCTCCTCCACATCCACGCCGCATACAGCCTCACCCTGATGAATCGTCGGGCCCGACCCGTCGACTACTCCGGGCCACGGGATTACCTGGCGGCCAACTACGCCAGCAGGACCATGAGGTGGTCGGGTGTGATCGTGATCATCTTCGTGCTTTGGCACCTTGCCGATCTCACCTGGGGTGTACAGCCGATGGCACCCGAGACCTGGGAGCACGGTGAAATCTTTGCCAACTTCGTTGCCACCTTCCAGCGGCCCTTCGTCACCCTGTTCTACGTGGTGGCGCAGCTATGTCTGGGTCTGCACATCTATCACGGGACTTGGTCGATGTTTCAAAGCCTCGGCATCAACCACCCCACCTTCAACCAGTGGCGGCGGTGGCTGGCGATCACCCTCGCCGTAGTCCTCACCCTCGGCAACGTCGCCATGCCCCTGGCAGTCTTCTTCGGACTCGTCGGGGCTTGATGCCGGACCGCCCCCACCCCGTTTTCGCGCGAAAAGTGTTCTTTACGAGAGGAGCATGAGCTAGAACCATGGAACTCGACGCCAGGATCCCCGACGGCCCGATCGCCGACATGTGGACGAACCACAAGTTCAACGTCGATCTGGTCAACCCCTCCAACAAGAGGAAGTTCAAGGTCATCGTCATAGGTAGTGGTCTCGCCGGAGCGTCGGCGGCGGCGACGATGGGAGAACTGGGGTATCAGGTAGAGGTCTTCACCTTCCACGACACCCCCCGGCGTGCCCACTCCATTGCGGCTCAGGGTGGTATCAACTCCGCCAAGAACTACAAGAACGATGGCGACTCCGTTTATCGGCTCTTCTACGACACCGTCAAAGGTGGCGACTACCGCAGCCGCGAGGCCAACGTCTACCGCCTGGCCGAGACCTCATTGGCGATAATCGACCAGGCAACCGCCCAGGGAGTCCCATTTGCCCGTGAGTACGGGGGTCTTCTCGATAACCGGAGTTTCGGCGGTGCCCAGGTCTCTCGGACCTTTTATGCCAGGGGCCAGACCGGCCAACAGCTCCTCCTTGGGGCCTATCAGGCGCTGATGCGCCAGGTTCACGACGGGAGTGTCACCATCAACACCCGGACCGAGATGCTCGATATCGTCGTGGAGGATGGCCGAGCGGTGGGGGTAGTCACCCGCAACCTCGTGACCGGTGAGGTCTCCTCTCACAGTGGACATGCCGTCGTCCTGGCGACCGGTGGCTACTCCAACGCCTACTACCTCTCCACCAACGCCATGGCATGCAACGTCACCGCGGCATGGCGGGCACACCGACGGGGGGCGGCCTTCGCCAATCCCTGTTACACCCAGATCCACCCCACGTCCATCCCCCAATCCGATGAGTTCCAGTCCAAGCTGACCCTCATGTCGGAGTCCCTTCGCAACGACGGCCGCATCTGGGTACCAAAGCGAGCCGACGACAACCGCCCGCCAGGGGACATCCCGCCCGAGGATCGTGACTACTACCTGGAGCGGCGCTATCCCGCCTTCGGGAATCTCGTCCCGAGGGACGTTGCCAGCCGGGCCGCCAAACGCGAGGTGGATGCCGGCAAGGGCGTAGGACCCCTCAAGAACGGCGTGTACCTCGACTTCGAGTCGGCCATCGAACGAATTGGTGCCGACGTCGTGTGGGATCGCTACTCCAACCTCTTCGAGATGTACCAGCGGATCACAGACGAGGACCCTATGAAGGTCCCCATGCGGATCTACCCAGCACCCCACTACACCATGGGCGGGCTCTGGGTCGACTACAACCTGATGACCACCGTCCCCGGTCTCTTCGCCATCGGCGAATGCAACTTTTCCGACCATGGGGCGAATCGCCTCGGTGCCTCGGCCTTGATGCAGGGATTGGCCGACGGCTACTTCGTCCTCCCCGCCACGATCAACGACTACCTCGCCGATCACCTGGGATCGGAGATCCCCTCGACAGACTCCGAAGCGTTCACAACCGTCCAGGAGGAGGTGGCCGAGCGGGTCAACGGTTATCTCGAGGTGAAGGGGACGAGATCAGTGGACTGGTTCCATCGGGAGCTGGGGAAGATCCTCTGGGAGCACTGTGGAATGTCACGCAGTGCGACAGGTCTGGAGAAAGCCCTCGCCGAGATACCGGCCCTCCACGACGAATTCCGCCACGACGTCAAGGTGCTCGGCTCCGGTGAGACCCTCAACCAGAACCTGGAGAATGCGGGACGAGTCGACGACTTCTTCGAGCTCGCTCAGCTTATGTGTCGTGACGCACTCGACCGCGAGGAGTCCTGTGGCGGCCACTTCCGCGAGGAGTACCAGACGGAGGAGGGAGAGGCGTTGAGACGCGACGACGAATTCGGTTATGTGTCCGCATGGGAATGGACCGGCGATCCCGGCCAACCCACCCTGCATCGGGAGCAGCTGGAATTCGAAAACATTGAGGTCAAGGCAAGGAGCTATAAGTGAAAGGTGCGGGAAGATGAGGATCACTCTTCAGGTATGGCGTCAGGCCGGACCCGACTCGACCGGTGGTTTCAAGACCTATCACCTCGAGGAGCTCTCCGAGGAGATGTCCTTCCTCGAGATGCTCGACGTGCTCAACGAGCGGCTCATCGCCACCGATGAGGAGCCCATCGTCTTCGACCACGACTGCCGTGAGGGGATCTGCGGCTCCTGTGGGGTCATGATCGACGGCAGAGCCCACGGACCCCAGTTGGGGACGGCCACATGCCAGGTCCATATGCGGAGCTTCGAGGATGGCGCCACCATCACCGTGGAACCCTGGAGGGCCGGGGGCTTCCCCATCATCAAGGACCTCTCGGTTGATCGCTCTGCCTTCGACCGCATCATCGAGGCCGGGGGTTACATCACAGTCGACACCGGTTCTGCACCCGATGCCAACCTGATGCCGGTCGCCAAGTCGGCGGCAGATGCCGCCATGGACGCCGCCGCCTGCATCGGCTGTGGCGCCTGTGTGGCCGCCTGCCCCAACGGCGCTGCCCAACTCTTCACCGCCGCCAAGATCGAACACCTCAACCTTCTCCCCCAGGGCCAGGCGGAACGTTGGGACCGCACCGTGTCGATGGTGGAGACGATGGAGGAGTACTTCGGGTCCTGCACCAACCACGGCGAGTGTGAGGTGGCCTGCCCCAAGTCGATCTCTATCGACTTCATCGCCCTGATGAACCGCGACTACGTCAAGGCAAAGTACAAGCAGCGTCGTCTGGTGGGCCAGGCGTAGCGGCTAATCGGAGCCACCAGACACGTTGGACATATAGGCGAGTTGCACCGCATTGGATCCTTCCGAGCCGACACAATCCGGGAACTCTCCCACGGGCGGTCCGATGACACCCTCGCCGCCCGCGGTGCCACCCTCTGTGATGGTATGGCCGCCGCTTTGGAGCGATCGCCCGTCTGGCCTAAACACTGTGTCTGGAGGCCAGATCACGGTCTCGCCATCGAAGGTGACACAACCCGAATCAGAAAAGACAACTGTGCCCTCGTAGATGCTCTCTACGGTGACCACTGTTTCCTCACCTGGCGGACTGGCACTGACCAGACGGTAGAAAAAGATGGAGCCATCAGGGAGTGCCACCCGTTCGATACGATCGCTCACGGCTTCGATGTCCCATACAGTCGTAGTTGTCACATCCTTGGGGGCGCTCGTGGGAGCAGTAGTTTCATCCGAT
>WHTL01000184.1 GCA_009377735.1 Acidimicrobiia bacterium | reverse complement strand
CCAGGGCCGCCACCACGATCGGGAGGTTGATCAGGAACACCGCCTGCCAGGTGGACACCTCGATGAGCAGACCGGACAGTACCATCCCGATCCCGGCGCCGGCGCCGGCAAACCCCGCCCAGATGGCGATGGCGCGGGGACGCTCCCGCGCCGGGAAGGTGGCGGTGAGGATGGAGAGGGTGGAGGGCATCACGAAGGCTGCACCGACGCCCATAAGCGCCCGCATGGTGATGACGGGAACGGGTGAGCTCATGAATGAAGCGCCCAGGGCAGCAAGCCCGAAGACGACCAGGCCCACCTGGAGTGCGCCCTTGCGCCCGAAACGGTCACCCAGGGCGCCCGCGGGGAGCAACAACCCGGCGAACACCAGGGCATAGGCATCCACCAGCCATTGCAGTTCGGTCTGGGTCGCATCCAGGTCGGCGGCAAGGGTGGGCAAAGCCACATTGAGCGAGGCATTCCCGGCCACCACCATCACCAGCGACAGCACCAGGACTGAGAGGATCACCCATCTGCGGGAGTAGGTGTCGTCGATTTCTCCCGACGATCCACCTGATGGGGCATTGAACTTCTTCATGGGACTCCCTTGAAATTCTTGCTCAACCAAGGGTGCAACGTCGGTGACGGCCGGTAAATTCCTCGGAGGGCGACCAATGCCTCAACCCAGGGTGGAGGGCATCGCCCAGCGACTATCTCCGCCCCAAGTTCGGTGGCCCACTTTCGTGGGCGGTTACGGTTGAGTCAGCCGCGGTCGTCTCCCGAGATGTCACGAAAGAACCCGCGCACTTCGTCGACGAAGAGGTCGGGTGTCTCCATGGCCGCAAAATGGCCGCCCTCCTCGTAGTCCGTCCAGTGGACGATGTTGTGACCCATCTCCCCGAAGCGACGGATGGCGTAATCCTCGGCGAAAACAGCGACACCGGTTGGAACCTCGACCCGGGGCTGATTCCAACTTCCCGAGTGCATGTTCTCGTAATAGAGACGGGCGGCCGATCCCGCCGTCCCGGTCAGCCAGTAAAACATCACATTGGTCAACATCGTGGTGCGATCAACGGCATCGTCGGGCAAGCCCGACTCGGTGTGGGTCCAAGCGGCGAACTTGTCCACGATCCAGGCCAGCTGGCCCACTGGTGAGTCGACCAGGGAGTAGGCGAGCGTTTGGGGTCTGGTCGCCTGGATCTGGAAGTAGGCGTTGCCCTCTGACAAGAAGTTTTGCAGCCTCTCCAGTCGGGCCTTCTCCAAGTCGGTAAAGGTCCCCAGTTCCTCATCGGGAACCTCTCCCCAGGGGATGAAGCCGACACTGGCTGCATTGAGATGGATGCCTACCAGGTGGCCGGCGTCGATCCGTCCGAGCTGAGGCGTGACCAGTGCCCCGAAGTCGCCACCCTGGGCGCCGTAGCGGTGGTAGCCCAGTCGCGCCATTAGCTCGGCCCAGGCTGCGGCGATGCGGTCGGTGCTCCAACCGGTCTCGGTGGTGGTGCCCGAGAACCCGAAACCGGGAAGGGCGGGGATGACCAGATGGAAGGCATCGGCCGAGTCGCCTCCGTGGGTGGTGGGATCGGTGAGGGGGCCGATCACGTCGAGGAACTCGACGAACGAACCGGGCCAACCATTGGTCAGAAGAAGTGGCATGGCATCGGCGTGGGGAGAGCGGATGTGGAGGAAGTGGATTGTCTGACCGTCGATGGTGGTGATGAACTGTGGATAGGAGTTGAGGCGGTCCTCTTCGGTCCGCCAGTTATAGCCCATACGCCAGTGCTCAACCAGTTCCTTCAAGTAGTCGAGGGGCACTCCGTAGTCCCACCCGACCCCGGGAAGCTGGTCGGGCCAGCGGGTCGCCGCCAGTCTCCGCTCCAGGTCATCGAGCTCTGCCTGAGGAACATCGATCTGGAACTCGGTGATGGCTGTGGTGTCGGACATGTGATGGCTCCCTTGTCGAGACGGGCCGAATATGACAGAATACTGTCATGTCAGAAGACAAGCCTGACATACGACAGCATGCTGTCAAGACGGACCCACGACCCCGCCGTACCACCGAGGGCGATGCCTTCACGATGCTGGTGGTAGGGGTGGCCTCTCTGGGAGGAACGATCAGCGAGGTTGGCGAGGTGTTGGCTGGACACGCCGGTCAGACCTTGGCGCGCTGGGTGTTCTTGGATGCCATTGCCACCGAGGCGGACACCGTCGCTGAGATCTCTCGGCGTCTCGGCCAGGCTCGCCAAAGCGTGCAGCGGATCGCCAACGTTGTGGTCGGTGACGGCTTGGCCGTCTTCGAGGACAATCCGGCCCACCAGCGCGCCAAACTGGTACGACTCACTCCGGCGGGACGGCGAGTACTGCGCAAGATCTCGGTCCGTCAGAAGAAGTGGGCCGAGACCGCCGGTGAGCTTCTCGGCGGGGCCGATATCGCCGCCACCGCCGCCCTCGTCCGCCGGCTGGCCGAGGTTGTCGAGGACACGCCGGTCTGACCCGGCTTTCTTCAAACGGTCCCGGAATTGAGCTCGTCCTCGTTAAGTTCCGTCCGGGGTGGCCAGGCGTTATGCCGGGTCTCTTCTGGCGAGGCGAAGCATGGAGCTGGCCAGTGGAAAGGCATAGGATACGTCGTGGGGTTCGCTCAGCTCCGGCTCGAGAGTGAGCTCGAAGTGCTCAGACGGCAGATAGTGTCCGCTGTATTGGAGGAGCTTGTCGTCGTCGGTGTATATCCAGCGATAGAGAACCAAGAGGGGTGAACCCGGTGGAAGGTCGAGGATCTGTGCGGTCCTCTCGTTCGCGGCCCTGCTGCAGACCGTCACCCTGGCGTGGTGGACCATGATGCCCGATCTCTCCTGGATCACCTGGAAGGAAGGATGCTGTTCTATATCCGCCCTGCTGATCGAGGCGCCGAACGGCTCGGGAATGTACACGTAGGCGAAGGCGCGGGGTTCACCCTCGATTCGGTAGAGCCTCTCCAGGAAAAGGGAGGCGGTGGAGTCGGCACCCAGCTCGGGCGGCAGCTCGGCAGGGTCTGTCTTCCATTGGAAGGAAAGAACCTCCGATTCCGGTTCGAGTCCGTGCGCCAGGAAGGTCTCGACGAAGGCGCCGACCCGATCGAGAGTGTGTCCGAGTCGGGGAGTGGCGACGAAGGTCCCACGACCGTGGCGCCGCACGAGTACACCCTCTTCGACCAGGGTGTCGATGGCGCGACGGACGGTGGTCCTGCTGATTCCGTGGGTCTCAACCAGGTCGAGTTCGGAGGGGATGGAAGCACCCTCGCCCAGGCGTTCCGCCTCGGCGCGGAGTCGGCTGGTGAGTTGTTGATGCAACGACTCGGGGCCGTGTCGGTTCAACGGAGGCGACGTCAAAGCTTATCCTTGGTGATATCTAGTTGTATCGAGATGTCTTGTATTGTATTGTCTCATCCAGAACGACCGGCAATGAGGAGGATAAACGGCCGTGAAGATCCATGTTCTTGGTAGTGGTACCCCCACCCCGACACCCGAGCGATTTGGGTCGGCATTCGTAGCGGAGGTCGCCGAGGAGCTGGTGATGATCGACTGTGGCCCTGCCGCGACGTGGAAGCTAGCGAAGGTTGGGATCGACCCCACGGCCGTCGACAACCTCTTCTTCACCCATCATCATTTCGATCACGACGTCGACTATCCCTGCTTCCTCCTCACCCGGTGGGACCAGAGTGTGGGGTCGGAAAACGACCTCCGTGCCTATGGCCCAGCCCCAACCGTGAGGTTGACCGATCAGCTCATCGGACCCGACGGTGCATTTGCCCACGACTACAACGCCAGGATCAACTGGAAGACCAGTCAACAGGTGTTCGTCAACCGCGGTGGGGTTCTCCCCCGACGCCCTCCCGTCGTCCAAGCAACCGATATCGAGGCGGGATACGTGCATGAGACCACCAACTGGTCGATGAGATCTGCCGTCGCCCAGCATGCCCAGCCCTACCTTGATTGTCTCGCCTATCGACTCGACACCGCGGACGGGAGTGTCGTCTTCACCGGAGACACCGAGCCCTGCGACTCGGTGCTGCAGCTGGCCAAGGGGGCCGACACCATGCTGTCGATGTGCTGGGACATGGATGAGGAGATGGAGGCGAGTGGGGAACACCAGGGTCAATGTGGTGTCTCGGGGGCGGCCCGGATGGCCGCCGAGGCCGAGGTGGGTCGGCTGGTGCTGGTACACACCGGACCCGACATATCCCAGCCCCACGGGGTGGAGTCCGCCCTGGAGCGCGTTTCCCAGATATATGACGGCGAGGTCGTCTTTGCAGACGAGTTCATGCAATTGGAACTGGAGGACTGAAATGCTGTTCGAAACGATGAGACGATACCGATGGTCCGTGGCGCTGCTCTGCCTACTGGTTTTTGCGACCGCCTGTGGCGGTGACGCCACGACAGATGGCGACACGGAACCCGAGGACTCCGAACCCGCCACAACCGCGGCCACCACAACCGCGGCCGCCGAGACGGACACCACCGCGTCGGCAGAGGAAGGTGGGGGCGAGGACCCTGCCTCTCTGGTGCCCGCCGAGTTGAGGGAAGCCGGCGTGTTGGAGGTCGCTGCCCTCACCGGCCAGGTTCCCATGATGTTCGTGGACGAGGACGGATCGACGCTGGCGGGGGTCGAGGCAGACCTTCTGAACGCCCTGGGGGAGGTCCTCGACATCGAGATGAATCTGACCGACACCAACCTCGACGCCATCATCCCCGGGATCCAGGCGGAGCGCTATCGGCTAGGCGCGGGGAGCATCACCGACACGACTACCCGTGAGGAGACGGTGGACTTTGTGGTGTATGCGAGTTACGGACAGGCCCTGGCCGTCCCGGCTGGCAACCCGGCCAACGTCACCTTCACCACGGCCTGTGGCAAGCGAATCGCCGCCTTCTCGGGGAGTATCCAACAGACCGAGATGGTCCCCAGCCTTTCCGAGGAGTGCGAGGCGAACGGCGAACCGCCACTTGAGGGTCAGACCTATCCGGATATCGACAGCATGTTCCTCGCTCTGGAGAGTGACCGAGCCGATGGCGCCCTCCTCAACGAAGTGGTTGTTGAGTATCGGGTGGCCAACTCCGACGGCGCTTTCGAAGTCGGCGACACCGGGTATCGCTCCGATCCAAAGGGAATACTCATGGCGAAGGACTCCCCGCTCGTCGATGCCGTCTACGCAGCGGTCGTCCAGCTTCACGAGGATGGCACGCTTCGGGAGATCTTCGACAAATGGCAGGTGGGAGGGGTCGTCCTTGATGAGCCCGGGATCAATCAGGCTGACTAGGGCGGTGGCCGAAGAAAGGGAGGGCCCGTCGATGGAAGAGACGGAGGTCATACCCCAAGTCATACCGGTGCGTCACCCAGGGCGGTGGCTGACGAGTGCGGTGATCGTCGTGTTGGCGGCGATGGTCATCAACTCGCTCCTCACCAATGAGCGGTTCGAGTGGGATGTTGTGGGGGAGTACTTCCTGTCCTCACAGATCCTCGCCGGTCTAGCCCGGACCATTCAGCTCACGGTGATCGGTATGACCCTCGGGATCTCCATCGGGGTGATCGTCGCCGTGATGCGGCTATCGCCGAACCCTATCCTCTCTGGGTTCAGCCGTTTCTTCATCTGGCTGTTCCTCGGGGTGCCCCTCCTTGTGCAACTCCTGTTTTGGTTCAACGTTTCGGCCTTGTATCCCACGGTCTCGCTGGGGATCCCGTTCGGTCCCGAGTTTGTGTCGGGAAGTGCCAACTTGTTCATAACCACCTTCACCGCAGCCATCCTGGGGCTCGCACTGCACGAGGCGGCATACATGGCCGAGATCGTGCGGAGTGGGATCCTATCGGTCGACTCCGGGCAGACGCAGGCATCGGCAGCCCTTGGTATGACCCGTGGTCAGATGATGAGACGGATCATCCTTCCCCAGGCGATCCGGGTGATCATCCCGCCCACCGGGGGCCGGACCATCAATCTGGTGAAGATGAGCTCCCTGGTGAGTGTTCTCTCCCTCCCCGAGCTCCTCTACTCCACACAGATCATCTACGCCCGAACCTACCAAACGATCCCCCTCCTTATCGTTGCCTGCCTCTGGTATCTGATCGTGGTGACGGTTCTCACCGTCGGTCAGCACTATCTGGAGCGTCACTACCAACGCAAGGGTTTCGACGTCCTCAGGCCAGCGGTCTGATGGTGGCTCTGAACACATCGACAACTCCGTTGGTCTCAGCGATGGGGGTGCGCAAATCGTTCGGTGCCCTGGAGGTGCTGAAGGGTGTCGATCTGGAGGTCGCTTCCGGTGAGGTGCTCTGCCTCCTGGGTCCGTCGGGTTCCGGCAAGTCGACCTTTCTCCGGTGTATCAACCATCTGGAGCGGCTCGACGCCGGCGAACTACGTGTCGACGGGGACCTGGTCGGTTACCGCCAGAAGGGGAACAAGCTCTACGAGCTGAAACCGACCGAGATCGCCAAGCGTCGAGCAGCCATCGGCATGGTCTTCCAGCAGTTCAACCTGTTCCCCCATATGACGGCCCTAGAGAACGTGATCGAGGCCCCGATCCAGGTGCTCAAGGAGTCGAAGACCGAAGTTCGGGAGCGGGCAGAGCGATTGCTCCACCGGGTCGGTCTGGAGGACAAGTTGGCGGCATACCCGAGTCAGCTCTCCGGCGGCCAGCAGCAGAGGGTGGCCATCGCCCGGGCGTTGGCGATGCGCCCCAAGCTCATGCTTTTCGATGAACCGACCTCGGCCCTCGATCCCGAGCTGGTCGGGGAGGTGCTGGATGTGATGAGGGAACTGGCCGGAGACGGGATGACGATGATTGTGGTCACCCACGAGGTTGGCTTCGCCAGGGAGGTGGGTGACGCGGTGGTCTTCATGGAT
This sequence comes from Acidimicrobiia bacterium, assembly GCA_009377735.1. Taxonomy (GTDB): domain Bacteria; phylum Actinomycetota; class Acidimicrobiia; order Spongiisociales; family ZC4RG35; genus WHTL01. Next base: position 1,001 of record WHTL01000184.1, on the reverse strand, counting down.
CAGGGTGTGATCGTCGAAAGTGGCCCACCCGGTGAGGTGCTCAACAATCCCCAACACGACCGCACCAAGTCGTTCCTCTCCAAGTTGCTGTGACCTGGGCTATCGAACTCCGAGGAACGTCCTCCTTGCATAATCGTCCTCATATCTCTACCGATGGTTCCCTCCAGCTGGACGAGGTGGGGGCGATGCTTGGCGAGCTGGGATGGGTGAAGGCCGACACCGCCCACTCGACCGATGGGACGTTTACCACCTCGAATCAGGCCTGTTGCATATCCTCATGAACGTCGGCGACCTCCCCGATGGCCGGGGCCGACATGACCGAATCAGCCCCGAGGGGGTGGCCCTGGCCCGAGCGGCTCTGTTGCCCGGCCCCTCCCAGCCGTGACCCTCGTCTAGCTCCTCAGGGTAGGAAGCGGTCAGCCCGGTGGAGGAAGGCGGCCATCTGGCCTCGCAGGACAGAGTCGGTGGGGCAGAACAAGGTGTTGTCGGGTGGGTTACACCCGATGGTCACTCCCGACTCCGCCAACGCCTCGATGTCGGCTTCATGGACACTGAAGTCGTCGTCACCGAACCGGTCACCACCGGAGGCGGGTTCCAGGTCGTAACCACGCACGATGAACGAGGCCATCTCCTGACGTAACACCTCTGCGGTGGGACAGAACTCGTTGTTGTCGGGTGGGTTACACCCGAAGCTGATCCCCGCCTCGGCGATACGATTGATGTCTTCCTCAAACACCGACGAGTCATCGTCTGTGAAGTGGTTCTCCACCACCTCAGGGAGCTCCAGTGCCCGGTTGAGGAACGCCGCCATCTCCCCGCGGGTCATCGACTCCTCCGGACAGAACATGGTGTTGGCCGGTGGGTTACACCCATAGGTGATCCCCGACTCCCCCAACCACCTGATGTCTTCAAAGAACACATGATCCTCGGACACATCATCAAACGACATACCCGACGGCGGCTCCGTCGTGGGTGGCTCCGTGGTCGGTGGCGCCGTGGGT
>WHTL01000097.1 GCA_009377735.1 Acidimicrobiia bacterium | reverse complement strand
GTGGCCGGATACGGTGCCAGACGCTTCGGTGCCAGCCGAGCAGGAACGCTAGGCGGAATTCTGGGAGGCATCGTCGGTGCGCTCCTGGGCTCGACCATCTTTGGGGTGGGCGCAATACTCGGTCTGCCGGTTGGAGCCGTCGTAGGTGTCTACCTCGCCGAATCCAGAAGCGCCCGGCGAAGGGAGAAGTCGGAGATCCTCAACGAGAGGTCCGTGGGTAAATCGGTGAAGGGTGTCTTTGCCGGCTACCTATTCTCGGCCCTTGTCGAGGTGGCCCTTGGCACAATCGCCACCTTGATATTCGTATTCACCGCGTGGCCGTAGTTGCGCTATCCCCGCGCCTGAGTATACGAAAGTAACCGGGACCTTCAGAGTCGGCATTATTGGGCCCGTGCACACCGCAAGAGGCGACGATCTTTGACTTCAGACGTGGGTGGAGGTGGAGATGCTGTGGTGGTGGGTGGGAAGCGGAGTAGAGCGGTTCTCTGTTCACCAGCCATAGTCGTGCTCAGGTGAGACACGGCGAGGCGATTCCACCGAACCGAACGGGTAGATGTAGGCGACAGACAGGCGCCAGGTGGCGGAGGTGGGGTCGGATGGCCCCGACCAAGCGAGGAGTGAGGTAGAGGCGGCCGTTGGGGGTCTGGGGGACGGAGGCCCCCAGAAGTAAGAGCGTTTGCTTTCAATCAAACGATTGGTAATGTAGCGACTGAGGCATGAATGCGTTCCCCCCCTTGCGCATTCATGATCCCAACCCACCGACTAGGGAGTGCTAGGCCAAAAGGTCCCCCACCTAAGGCCGAGAATGCCTCCCTCTCGCTCTTCGCAACGAAGAGCACCGGAGAAGGGCCCGACCGCTACGGTCGGGCCCTTCCCACGTTCAGACCGCTATTGTGAAGCGTGCCGAAACAACGCCAGGTGGGAAAGTCCCGTGACGGGCGCCGAAGGTGCAAGGTTTCCCCCGAATCTCTCAGGCGCAAGGACCACCGGGCAACAGGCACGCTGAAACCCAAGAGAGATCCTGGCGACAGTGGGGAGAATCAGACGCCTGCAGAAAGTTGATCGACATGGAACAGTTCGTCAATCGTCATCTCGGCATCGCCGACGACGAGATGGACGAGATCCTCAAGGTCATCGGTGTCGACTCCGTGGAAACCCTCCTCGATCAGACGATCCCCTCGAGTGTCCCCAGAATCGATGATCTCGACCTCCCAGAAGGTCTGACCGAAGCCGAAACCCAGGCCGAGTTGCGCGGGATGATGAAGCAGAATGTGACGGCGACTCCATTGATCGGACTGGGGTTCCATCGCAGCGTTATGCCTCCGGTGATCAAGAGGAATGTATGGGAGAGCCCCGCCTGGTACACCGCCTATACGCCATATCAACCCGAGATCTCCCAGGGTCGTCTCGAGGTGCTTCTCAATTTCCAGACCATGGTCTCCGACTTGTGTGGGTTGGAGATCGCAAACGCTTCCCTGCTCGATGAAGCCTCGGCTGCATCAGAGGCAATGGCCATGGCGCATCGCATCGACAAGACCGACCGCAACGTCTTCGTGATCGATGCCGGGTGTCACCCCCACACCATCGGCGCGGTGACAACCCGGGCCCGAGCCGTGGGGATAGATGTCGTGGTCGACGATCCCGCAACCGCCGACACAGACGATGTATTCGGGGTCATGCTCTCTCAACCGAGGACGGACGGCTCCCTCACCGACATCGGATCGATGATCGGGCGTTGGGACGATGCGATCACGACATGTGTTGTCGACTTGCTCTCGCTCACCCTGATAGAACCACCCGGCAAACAGGGTGTTGACATTGTGGTGGGTGTCGCTCAACGATTCGGGCTTCCGATGGGGTTCGGGGGGCCACATCCGGGATTCATCGCATGCAACGAGGAAAATGTGAGGTCGCTTCCGGGTCGTCTGGTCGGTGTGTCCAGGGACACCTCTGGGAGGATGGGTCTGAGACTCGCCCTACAGACCCGGGAACAGCACATAAGACGACAGCGGGCGACCTCCAATGTGTGCACGGCTCAGGTACTCCCCGCGGTGGTGTCCGCCCTCTATGCCTGCTGGCACGGACCCGATGGACTCCGATGGATAGCTCGGACCATCACCGACTCTGCCGCGGAATTGCATAAGTCACTGACTGACGCGGGGATCGAGATCCGCACCTCGACTTGGTTCGATACGGTCACCTTCGCCAGCGATGATCCCGACGCAATCATGGCGAGGGCTCACGAAGCCGGACTTCGCCTCAGGAAGTTCGACGACTCCCACGTCTCGGTGTCGTTCGATGAGACGAGTGGCCCCGACGTCGTGGCTGCCGTTCTGGAGGTACTGGATCTGGAGCCGACGGACGGTGAAGTCGGAGACGGTATCCCGGTCGAGCTCCGGCGCAGCTCGGAATTTCTCACGCATGAAGTGTTCACGAGGTACCGGACGGAACACGAGATGCTGCGGTACCTTCGTCGTCTCTCCGACCGCGATCTGGCCCTGGACCGAACCATGATCCCGTTGGGTTCGTGCACCATGAAGCTCAATCCGACCACCGCCATGGAGTCGATCTCTTGGCCAGAAATCGGTGACATCCATCCCTACGCCCCTCTCTCGGACGCCGCTGGGTACCTGGAACTGTTCGACCGACTGGAGAAGACCCTTGTCGGGATCACGGGGTATGACCGGGTATCCCTCCAGCCCAACGCAGGGTCGCAAGGGGAGTTGGCCGGTCTCCTGGCGATCGCCGCATACCACGAGTCCCGAAACGATACCGATCGACGTCTTTGTCTGATACCAGCCTCGGCCCACGGCACCAACGCCGCTTCCGCCGTGATGGCGGGGATGGTAGTGAAAGTGATCAACACCGATGATGGCGGCAACGTCGATCTCGACCACCTGAAAGAAGTGCTTTCAGAGAGCGGTGATCAGGTGGCGGGCATCATGGTTACCTACCCATCGACACATGGTGTGTTCGAGGACTCGATCGTCGAGGTCTGTGATCTTATCCATGCCGCAGGCGGTCAGGTCTATGTCGATGGGGCGAACCTCAACGCCATGCTCGGTCTGGCCCGACCGGGCGACTTCGGTGCCGATGTCAGTCATCTCAACCTCCACAAGACCTTTGCGATCCCCCACGGAGGAGGCGGTCCTGGCGTGGGGCCGATTGCGGTGAAGGAACATCTGGCTCCGTTCCTACCGAACCATCCCACCGTGGCCGCAGCCGGCCCAGAAAGCGGGGTAGGGAATCTCACGGCTGCCCCATGGGGTTCGGCAGGCATCCTCTCCATCTCGTGGACGTTCATTCGAATGCTGGGTGCCACCGGGCTGAAACGGAGTGGCATCGGCGCCATTCTCGCCGCCAATTATGTGGTGAGCAGGGTTGGAGGGCATTTCCCCGTCCTTTACACATCACAGGAAGGCCGGGTAGCCCACGAGTGCATTCTCGACCTGCGGGGCATCACCAAGGAGACCGGTGTCACGGCTGAGGATGTGGCGAAACGTCTCACCGACCACGGGATACACGCACCAACATTGAGCTTCCCGGTGGTTGGTACCTTGATGGTGGAACCCACCGAATCGGAGTCCATCGAGGAACTCGACCGATTCTGTGACGCCCTCATCAGCATTCGGGAGGAGATCCGCCGAGTGGCAGCAGGGGAGTGGCCCGAGGACGACAACCCACTTCGCAACTCGCCCCACCCTGCCGAGGATCTCCTCGTGGGCGACTGGGCACACCCATACTCGCGGGAGGTGGCTGCCTATCCCGGAGGCAACGTCTCCGATAAGTACTGGCCCCCGGTGAGCCGGATCGACGCGGCATCAGGCGACAGAAATCTGGTGTGCGCCTGCCCACCGCTGGATCAGTACAGATAGTGGCCTCATGATTATCCCCGTAGTTCTCTCCGGTGGTGTTGGATCCCGACTCTGGCCCCTTTCCAGACGATCCATGCCCAAACAGCTCCATGTCCTCACAGGTGGTCGCTCCCTCATCCAGACCACCATGGAGAGGGTGGGCACGGCGGAGCGTCGGATCGTGGTATGCGGGCCGGAGGTGGTCGACGGCATCGCCGAGCAACTGGATCCCGCTGGTCTTGAGATCCTGATCGAGCCCGAGGGAAGGAACACGGCTCCCGCCATCACGGCCGCCGCCGTCCTCGCAGATCCCGAGGACGTGCTGGTAGTGCTACCGGCCGATCATGTGATCAAGGACGAGGATGGGTTCCGCGAGAAACTGGACGTTGCTACCGCGGCGGCCCAGGATGGGCATCTGGTGACATTCGGGGTGACCCCGCGACGTCCAGAGACGGGGTATGGATATATCAGAGCGGGCGACCGGGTCGACGAAGGCTGGTTGGTGGAGCGATTCGTGGAGAAGCCCGATTCCCGCAGTGCGATGCGCATGGTGAGCTCGGGTCGGTACCTGTGGAACTCGGGGATGTTCGTGGCCACCGCGTCTCTGATCATCGAAGAGGTTTCCCGTCAGTCCCCCGAGTTGTTCGATGCCGTGGACAAATCGGCTGCCGCCTCGAGCAGCGATGGCAACCGCATAGTCCTAGGCGACGAGTTCCTCTCCGCACCGAGTGTTTCCTTCGACACCGCGGTCATGGAGAACACCGCCAACGGAATTGTCATTCCCCTCGATGCTGGTTGGAGTGATGTCGGGTCATGGGCGGCCCTGTGGGAGTTGGGGACCCTGGACGAGAACGAGAATGTCATCCGTGGCGATGTGCTGGCCGAGGACACCACGGGCTCATATCTCCGTTCGGAATCGAGGGTTGTGGCGGTCGTCGGGTTGGACGACATCGTCGTTGTTGAGACGCCCGATGCGGTGTTGGTTGCGTCCCGGGACCGCGCCAACGAGGTGAAGGACGTGGTGGAACGACTCGCCGATCGACCCGAGACGCATTGATGAGACTCCTAATGGTGCTGGCGTCCTGTCTGCTACTCGCGGCATGCAACGGTGTGGCGGAGGACGCCTCCGGTGCCGAGATCTTCGAGCACTCCTGTGCCAGTTGCCATTCCCAGGATGCCTCTGGTGGCGTTGGCCCGCCATTGAACGCCGGTAGCAACGCTTCGGAACAACCCGATTCGTTCTTGACCGAGACGATCACGAGGGGTCGGGGATCGATGCCGGCGTTCGACTTCACTGAGGAACAGTTGCAGCGTCTGGTCGAACATCTCCGCTCACTGCCGTGACCACCGCCGCTCTGTTCGATCACGTCGAGATCCACCCAGTGGTGTTACCGATGGCACTGGAGTTTCGCAATGTGGTGGAGCGGGAGATGATCCTCATCAAGGGACCGGAAGGGTGGGGTGAGTTCTCGCCTTTCCCTGGTTATGGACCTGAGGTGACAGCGCGATGGCTGGCAGCAGCGCTGGAGGCAGCATGTCAGCCCCTGCCCGATCCGGTGCGGACTACGGTCCCGGTGAATGTGACGGTTCCTGCTGTTGACCCGCAGACGGCGGCACGGTTGGTCACCGAGTCGGGTGCCTCGACCGCAAAAGTGAAGGTGGCGGCCGGCCACGACAACGAAGAGTCGGAGATGGCTCGTCTACAGGCTGTGTCCGATGCCCTGGGGCCGGGGGGGAGGCTCAGAATCGATGTCAACGGTGCCTGGTCTCTCGATGAGGCAACGCGGAGGCTTGAGGCGTTGCGTGTCTTCGATCTCGAGTACGTGGAGCAACCCGTCGCTGCCATCGCAGACATGGTCCGATTACGGGCCCGAGTTGATGTGCCGGTGGCTGCCGACGAGTCGGTGCGGACTTCCACCGACCCCATGGAGGTCGTCGCCGCCGGAGGTGCCGACTTGTTGGTCCTCAAGGTGCAGCCGTTGGGAGGGGTGTGGCGGACGCTCGACCTGGCGGCACGGTCTGGTCTCCCCGTCGTTATCAGCTCCGCATTGGAGAGTTCGGTAGGTCTGTCTCATGGTGTCCGGGCGGCGGCATCCCTACCCGAGTTGCCTTACGCCTGCGGTCTGGGAACAGCCCAGCTTTTGGGCGGGGATGTAACCAGCAGACCTCTCATGGCTGCGGACGGTGTCATCTCCTACCGTGAAATCGAGCCCGATGAGCTCCCCAAGTGGCGAGCAGACACCTCTACTGCTCAGGGCATGATGCGAAGGCTCCGCGCCGCTGCTGAGCTCCTCACATGACCGCGCCCAATCCATCGACGGCATTGGCTCGTGTGGTGGTGGATGAGCTGACTCGTCACGGCCTCTCCCAATTCGTGGCAGCACCCGGATCCCGTTCGGCGGCAGCGGTGATCGCCTCGGCATCTCATCCCGACACCAACCTTCGGATGTCCCTCGACGAGCGATCCGCGGCATTCTTCGCCCTGGGTGTGGGACGGGCGAGCGGGATACCCTCGGCCGTGATATGCACCTCAGGCAGTGCGGTCGCCAATCTCATGCCAGCGGTGGTCGAGGCGGCCGCGGCGGGTGTCCCACTTGTCCTGCTCACGTGCGATCGTCCACCGGAGCTTCATAACACCGGTGCCAACCAGACAATGGCCCAGACGGGCTTCTTTGACCGCCAAACCAGGTTCGCGGCTGATCTCGGGCCAGGCGAGGACCGCCCGGAGACGGTCAATATGTGGCGTACCACGGTTGATCAAGCCGTATCCGCAGCAATGGGGTCGCCACCCGGGCCGGTTCAGATAAACCTCGTTTTCCGTGAACCCACTTCCCCGGTTACCGACGACGGTCGTGCCACCGCCGAACCATTCCAATCGCCCCTCGGCGGAGAAGGAGCTCGTCCCTCGGTCTCTCTTGGATTCGTCTCCATTGTGCCGGAGCTGCCGCAGGACCTGATCTCGGATGTGGATGCGCGCCGTGGGGTCGTGGTCTGCGGTGAGTCGTCACCGGAAGCGGCACGGTCACTTGGGGATCACTTGGGATGGCCGGTGTTGATCGAGGCGCGTGCGGGTGGGCGCTCCGACGATGTGGTCACTGCCTACCAGCACCTCGGCCACCGCGAAGATCTGATCCCCGAGATGGTGATCCGCCTAGGGGCCGCCGGAGTCTCTTCCTCCATGCTTCGACTTCTCGGTATGGACATACCACAGGTGATGGTCGACCCTCATGGTCGCTGGCTGGATCCGATGCGATCGGCGGCCTGGTCGATCCGCGCGGACGCCCACAGTTTCTGGAGGGTGATGTCAGACAAGCTGCCAAGGGCTACGGACACCACCTGGCGTGACACGTGGCTAGGAGCGGATTCGGAGGTGAGGAAGATCATCGATCAGGTCGTCGACGGCTATGACCACCTCACCTCGGCGCGGGTGGCCCGTGATGTCGCCGCCGCAACACCAAGGACCTTGGTGGTTGGGTCGTCCCTGCCCATCCGCGATGTTGATGCCTTTTCCTGGCGGACGCCACACCAGGTCGTGTCGAACCGTGGTCTGTCGGGTATCGATGGGTTCGTGTCGACAACGCTGGGTGTGGCCACAACGGACCCGATGACGGTGGGTCTGTGTGGTGATCTCACCTTCCTCCACGACAACAACGGGCTCCTACTCGAGCAGAAACCGTCCCTCACCCTTGTCGTGGTCGACAACCGCGGCGGTCGTATGTTCGAGGAGCTGCCCCATGCCCGTCACGCCCCCCAGTTCGACCGTCTCTTCACCACCCCCCACGGTCGGGATCTGGCCATCCTCGCCGACTTCCACGACCTCGAGTATGTCCTCGCCGAAGCGCCAGAGGATCTCGGAGAAATCACTGGTACCGACTCGATCCGTCTGATTCACGTTCCCATTGACCCGGTAAAGGATCGCGAGGCAAGGGAGCAGATCAAACAGGCGGTTTCCCAGGTCTGACGCAATTCCCCCATCAAACAATTCTCCCACCTCGAATGAGGGGGGAGTGGTCGGATAGAGGGGGCACCTCCGCGATTACTTCTGGGGGACTCCGTCCCCCAGACCCCCTACGGCTGCCTCTTCTTCGCTTCTCGCGTGGTCGGGGCCGTCCGACCTCACCTCCGCGACCCGGTACCCGTCTGTCGTGTTGAGATGCCCCAACGGGTTTGGCGTGGTCGCATCCCAAGTCTCACCTTGCCTCGCGAATACTCTGCAAGGCACCTCATAAGTCAGGCTTGGGTTACGTGCCTCTGGCCTAGATACTGGTCGTGGCCAGTTCGTCGAGGAGCCGGGTGCCGTCGCGGCTTACACTCTCACCTGGACCAAAGAAGTGTGCTGCCTCCGCGACTAGATCGGGTCGCGATTACTGGAGAATGCTCGGGGGGTGTGGGGGGTTCACTTTGCGAGCGGAGCGATGCAAAGATCGGCCCCCCACAAGACAGAGCGAAGCGAAGCAAAGATCGGCCCCCCACAAAATCAATATTCCAGCGCGCCCATCATGGCCTGGAGTTTGACTCGGGTTTCTTCCAGCTCATCTTCGGGGAGGGAGCCGCTGACGATGCCGGTGCCAGCGAAGAGACGGGCCCTTGCTCCTGATATCTGGGCACAACGCAGAGCAATGGCCGCCTCGCCATCTCCATCCTCATCGAACCATCCGACGGGGCCGGCGTAGCGGGCCCGGTCCATCTTCTCGAGACGGATGATTTCGGCAAGGGCGACGTCGGTAGGGGTGCCCCCGACCGCCGCGGAGGGGTGGATCTTGTCGGCCAGCTCGAGTAGATGTACAGGCTCTCTCAGCGTGCCGGAGAACGAGGTCTGCAGGTGATGGATGTTGTCCAATTGGAGTAGGGAGCGGTGGGAACGATCGAGGTCGGAGCAGAGGAGCTCCAGCACCGCGGCTACGGAGTCGGCTGCCAAGAGATGCTCGTGGATGTCCTTCTCCGAGTTCAGGAGGTCTTCGCCGAGCTCTCGGTCCTGCTGGGGGTCGTCGGAGCGTGGCGCAGAACCAGCTACTGCTATCGACTCCACCTTTGATCCCGTTCTACGGGCGATAAGCTCGGGAAACGATCCAACGAGACCGTCGACCAGGTAGGTGAAGCACTCCGGAAAACGGGTGCGGAGTCTCCGCACCAATCGACGCGTGTCGAATGGTTTCTCCGACCAAACCGCCAGATCCCGAGCCAGCACGATCTTCTCGGCGGATCCGCCCCTTATCACTGAGATCGCCTCGGCGACGGCATCGAGCCAGAGGAGGTCAGGGAGGGAACTGCCCGCGTATCGTGGTCGGTCGACCTCAAACTCCGGCGCAACATCCGGAAGGGCATCCACATCCTGATGATGGATGAGACGACGATGCACCCCGTCGCCCTCGACGATCATCTCGGGAACGATCAATACCGACCCCGTTCGATCGCGATCGAATGTGAAGCTGAAGAAGGCCTTCCAGGCTCCGGGGGCCACAACCTCTGCCAGTTGGGCGAGAGCGTCGGCAGCGCGATGAGCTCCGGTGGACACATCGATACGGTGCAAGACACCCCAACCGGCGAGGATCCGGTCCTCATTTGCCCAAACGAGGTCGGGTCCGGCTGCGATTGGGTCGAAGCCGTTGGGCAGATCTCTCTGGTTCCAGCTCACGGAAGATTCGGGTCGGTGTCTCGGCTATCCAGCCGTTCCCTGGCACCCTGTATGAGGAGACGTGCGAAATGGCCCCCGACCAGTCGAGAGGCGGCGGGGAGCATCTCCGAATAGGCGGCGTCGAGTCGGCGACCTACCTCGTTCCGGTCCGGCGTGTCCGCCTCCACACCGTCGCGGACGAACCGATTGAATGCCTCGACCGCATGATCGGCGAGCTGACGGAGGGACTCGTTCGCCTCCTTTGCAATCTGGAGAAGTTCCCCGAGAGGCAAACCCGATTCGAGTAGGGCCAGTCCTGCGCGAACAGACTCGGCATCGGAGGGGTCGAAGAGGGGTAGACCATCGACTTCCCCTTCGACGGGGACGAGGAGCTCCTGGCGGATCAGAGCCTCGATCAGCACCGGTGACGCCCCCGTCAGCTGTGCCATCTCGTCGAGGTCGATCGTTTCCTCGGGGTAGAGCGAGAAAGGGGGGTCGGTGGTCATTAGGAGGAAAAGGTTAGATCCTTCTCCGCGACGCGGAGACCTCCCAAAACCGCCACGGTCTGGACAACACCATCCTCGGGTCCCGTTGAGATGACCTTGGTATTGCCGATTCCTGATTCACCCTTGGCGAGACGTTCAACCTGACGCACCACCCCCTCCGTTGGCGCAACCAGGACGGCTTCGGATCCGATTCTCTGGCGGATCACGTTCTCCAGGAATGGAAAATGGGTACACGCCAGGACGAAGGTGTTGATCCCCTTGTGCTTGAGGGGGTCCAGCACCTCGCCCACCAACTCCTCGGCCAGGGGCCCAGAGGTAATACCCGACTCCACCAACTCCACCCAACGGGGGCAAGGAACCGCCACCACCTCGACACCCGTAGCGTGCGTGTTCACGAGTTTCTGATAGGAGCGGCTGCGGAGGGTAGTTGGAGTGGCCAGAACCGCAACGGTTCCATTTCCTAGAGACGCTGCCGGCTTTATCGCCGGATCCAGGCCGACGAACGGGATCTGGGGGTGTCGCCGACGCAACGACTCCAGGGCAACAACGGAACCGGTGTGGCACGCCACTACGACAAGTTCGGATCCAAGGTCGATCAGTCGATCGGTCAGTTCGATCGACATCTCGAGAATCTGCTCGTCGGACTTGGTGCCCCAGGGCGCCCGAGCCCGGTCGGCGATATAGAGTAGGTCGCTCGTGGGTAGTCGCCGCCGGAGCGCACTTGCTATCGAAAAGCCGCCTACCCCGGAATCGAACAGTCCGATCAAGACAATCGAGCCGTGATGGACAAGGAACTCACGTTGTCAGTGCCGTCCGGAGCTGGCTCTTGAGTCGATGGAGTATGGCGCCCATCCCGCGCAATCGGAGGGGTGTCACAACCTCCTCCAACCCCATGTCCATGTAGAAGTCATCGGGGACCTCGATGATGGTTTCCGCCTTCTCGCCGTCGAGACCGTCGGAAAGGAGGCCCGCATAACCCCGTACCGTCGGAGCCTGTGGTGGGGCGTCGAAGAAGAGGTGGGCTGTTCCGTCCTCATCGACCTCCGTGGCGAGGAAAAAGGGGGTTTGACATTCGGGCACCGCCTCCAACAAGTCGTGGTTTTCGGAGTAGCGGGCGGGCAACTCGGGGAGTCGGCGGGAGTAATCGAGGAGAGCCTCGACTCGAAAGTCGCCGGGTGAGGCTTCAAAAACGTCAATGATCGTCTGTAGCTTTTGGGGTATGGCCATACCTTCACGATTGTATGCGAGTGATAGAGATGACCCATATCCGCCCCGTCGGACGGGTTGCAGTTCATCGCTAGCATGAAGGACCTACCTCCGGGTAGGAGCAACGAGGGCGAGACGAATAGGGAGTACCCATGAGCGTTGGTGTCGATTCCAATGAGAGGTTCGCGGCCTATACCCACCCCGAGAAGCTGGTTTCCACCGAGTGGCTGGCTCAACACCTAGATGATCCCGACGTTGTCATCGTTGAATCAGACGAAGATGTGCTGCTTTATGAGGTTGGCCACATCCCAGGTGCTTTAAAGATCGACTGGATTGCCGATCTCAACGACGATACGATCCGTGATTACGTAGACGCCGAGGGTTTTGCCCAGCTGATGTCGGAGAAAGGGATCAGACCCGATTCCACTGTCATTCTCTACGGCGACAACAACAACTGGTGGGCGACGTATGCGTTGTGGGTGTTCAGCCTTTTCGGGCATGAGGATCTCCGTATCCTCGATGGAGGGCGTGACAAGTGGGAGGCCGAGGGCCGGGAGATGACCACCGACAAGTCTGTCGTGGAGTCCACCGACTACCCGACACCAGAACGTGACGAGACGGCGCTGCGCGCCTTTCTCCCAGATGCCCGGGACCACGCCGTGAACCGGATCGGTCCCCTGGTGGATGTCCGTTCTCCGGAGGAGTTCACCGGTGAGAGGCTCCACATCCCTGGCTATCCCAACGAGGGTGCCGTTCGTGGTGGGCACATCCCGGGTGCGAAGAACGTCCCGTGGAAGATGGCAGCGAACGAAGATGGAACCTTCAAGAGCAGGGAGGAGCTCGAGGCGATCTACGCCGAGCAGCAGGGTCTTGAACCTTCCGAAGACATAATCGTGTACTGCAGGATCGGGGAGCG
>WHTL01000442.1 GCA_009377735.1 Acidimicrobiia bacterium | reverse complement strand
GTATTGACCGAGGTGGTTGGGCAGCGGTTCACATTCGTCGGCTTCCCACTAAAGGTTTTGGGTGCCCACGGCGGACCCACACGTGCGGTGGCTCTACTCGACTGACTCTCGGGACCGGCTCCACCCCGCTCCGGGTCATTGACCGAGGCGGTTCAGAGACTCGCACGGCTGAAGGTCAGGTGCGTGACTCCACCGGACGAGGAGGTGGCCTCTATCTTGTAGTCCTCCTCGAGACCCTCCAGCCCGTCCCAGAGTCGGACGCCTCGACCAAGCAAGATCGGGACTACCGCGATGTGCATGTGGTCGACGAGCCGGGCCGCAAGGAAGTCGCGGATCATGGTTGGCCCTCCGCCGAGCCGGACGTCCTTGCCGCCTGCGGCCTTGTGGGCTGGCTCGAGAGCATCGGCAGGTGAGGCGTCGATGAAGTGGAAGGTCGTGCCGCCCTCCATCTCGATCGACGGGCGTGGGTGATGGGTGAGGATAAAGGTCGGGGTGTGGAACGGCGGGTTGGGACCCCACCAGCCCGTCCACTCCGGTTCCTCGTGCCATCCTGGCGGGCCGAACTTCCCGGCCCCCATGATCTCGGCGCCGATGCCCGGACCGTGCTGCTGGGCGAGGGCGTTGTCGATGCCGCCGGTGCCGCCGGGCTGGTCAACCATCTCATGCCAGAACCGGGTGGCGAACATCCAGTCGTGCAACCGTTCGCCGGCGTGACCGAACGGTTCGTCGTGGCTCTGACCGTCACCGGTGCCGAACCCGTCAAGTGAGATGGAGAAGTTGTGAACGCGGACGGGTGACATGGTTGCGGCCCCTTCGGTAGACGGTCGGGCGCCTCGATCCTGAGGTCATGATTACTTCCCAATGGTATGACGTCCAATTCTTAAAAGCGGGGTTCCTATTCGACCGAATCCCGGGACACAGCCGCATCCCTCATCAATCTCCTCACGACCTCGGGTTGGAGGGGATAGCGGTCGACGACGACACCCCACGGAGAGAGGGCATCCTCGACTGCGGCCGCAACCGCTGCCATGGCGGGAAGGGTGCCACCCTCGCCGGCACCACGTGCCCCCAGCAGGTTCGTTGGCGAGGGCGTCTCGGTGTGCGCCTGTCGTATCGATGGGACCTCAGACGCACCCATGATGCGATAATCGATGAAGCTGGTCACCTGGGGTTGCCCGTCTTCGCTTGTGGCGACACGCTCGAGTAGGGCATTGCCCAACCCGTGGACGACCCCTCCTGCTATCTGCCCGGCAACGATCATCGGATTGAGTACCGTGCCGCAGTCGTGTGCTACCGAGTAATCCACGACTTCCACCAGACCGGTTTCGGGATCAACGATCACCTCTGCGACGTTGGAGCCGAAGGCAAAAGCCGCTGAACTGAACGGGACATCCTCGTGTGCGGTCAATTCGTTACCGCGGTCTTGCTGATGGAGGTGTACAGCCACATCCTTGATCGACACACCCATCCCGGACATACCCACCACCTCGACCCTGCCATCGCTCAACCTGAGATCTGCCTCCGCCGCCTCCAGCATCTCGGCGGCTGCCCTCTTGACGGCAGTGGCGACTTCGGTGGCCGCGGTGTGCACAGCCGGACCCGCGGTGACCGCGGTCCGGCTGGCGACAGTGGACTTTCCGGTGGGGAAGTTGCCGGTATCGCCGGAGACCACGACCACCCTCTCGGGTTCAACACCTAAGGCATCACTCGCCAGCTGGGTGAACACCGTGACATGGCCCTGGCCCTGTGACGAGACCCCAACGTCCACTCGGACAGTCCCATCCCTGTCGATAGCCACTCGGGCACCCTCAGATGGTCCCGTACCTGTGTCCTCGACATAGGAGGCGAGCCCCAGACCACGCCTCAAACCACGTTTCTCCGTCTCGGTGCGGCGTTGGGCGAACCCCGAAGAGTCGGCCACCTCGAGCGCGAGGTCGAGCGTGCGTCGATAATCACCGCCGTCGTAACGGATCGGCGCACCTGTGCGAGACGGGAGCGACACCTCGTATCC
>WHTL01000159.1 GCA_009377735.1 Acidimicrobiia bacterium | reverse complement strand
GGGTTTGTAGTGACAAACACGTTCTATCGCAAGTCCCTGACCAGGCACTATGCGATTCTCGTGTCAAAGTTGGGTCAGGCTTGCCCGCTGGGAGCCGGACCGTCCACCGCCCACTTCTTCGATGAGATGCAAGCGGCACGTGACTCTGTCGGTCTCGACCTGTTACGACCCCGTGACCCGCCTCGTCACGACATGAACCAGAATCAGGCGTCGCTCCTCCCGAACCGACTTGGCGGCAAATGCCAGCACGGCGGGTCGCCAGAGGGGGATCAGTAACCGGGACCGTTGCCTTCGGACACCTAATACTATCTCTAACGCGGCGAACCCCACGTCGGTGTCGCGGATCGCCACCTCTTCCGGATGGGTCCCGCCAGCACGGCCCTGCTCCTCAGCGATCAGTTAGTGCACCCGGTCGCGTCGGTAGGCGTGGTTGTCGTACACCACCACCAGCAGCCCGTTGGCTTGCGCGCCGCCGTGGCTTACCCGTGTGCGATCGCGACCGCGATCTTCTCGTGCAGGGTCGTAATGATCGACGGCGAACGGCGCCGCAGCAGCGAGTCATGCAGGCCTCGCAGGGTCGCTCCCAGATTAAGAGCGACGTAATCGATCGTGGCGGCGGTCAGGGTATCCAGTGTCAGGTCGGAGCCGGAATAGCCGTCGGCAGTCATCGGAACGACCGTCCCCCGTCGATGTTCATGACCTGCCCCGTCATGAAGTCCGATTCCGGGGATGCCAGGAAGAGCACCACACCTACCATGTCCTCCGGGGTCCCGTATCGACCCAGGGCCGTCTGTGTCGCCACCTCCGCCCACCGCTGCTCTGACATCGTCGATCGTTCCACCTCGGTTCGTGTCGCTCCCGGGGTGAAGGCATTGACCATGACACCGTGCGGGCCCAACTCGCTGGCGAGTGCCCGGGTCATCCCGATCAGCGCGCTCTTCGAGGTGACATAGTGGAGATATCCGGGCCGGCCGATCCACACTGTGCTCGACGACACATTCACGATCTTGCCATGGCGCTTCTCGATCATGGCAGGAGCGAACGCCCTGGTACAGAGAAACGCCCCGGTGACGTTCACCGAGAGAACGGAGTTCCATTCGTCAAGGGAGATCTCGCCGAACGGACGCATTTGTAGGTTGGCGAACTTGGCGGCATTGTTGATGAGGACCGTCGGTGATCCGAACTCGTCCTCGACCAACTCCACCGCCGCATCGACCGAGTCGGGATCAGCGACGTCGAGGTGGATGGCCATTGCCTCTCCACCCGCTTGGCGGATGTCATCTCGCACCGCTCCGGCCGAATCCAGATCAATGTCCGCCACCACCACTCGATCACCACGTTCGGCGAACGCGCGGGCATATGCCCGTCCCAGTCCCCGCCCGGCGCCAGTAATGATTGCCACTCTGTAATTCATGGTCCGATACTCCATTCTTCACAGCATTCCTGGCACCTCTTGTGGCAAGAACCCCTAATCGCGACAGACCTCGGAGCCGAAAACGGCGAGCCGACAAGGCTATCCTGGGCCCGACCTACCCGCAGACGGGAGCATTCTGAGTGAGACGCGTCAAGATCATCTCTACAGGCGGAACCATCGCCAACACCGTTGATGGCAGGGTCACCATCGACCAGGTGCTGGACCGCTTGGAGCAGGATTATCCCGGGGAACATCCCCGGATGTATGCAAATCTCGAGGTCGAGGAGGTGCTCCGCCGCGGTGCCGAAACGATCGTGCCAGCCGACTGACAAACAATCGGGCGGGCAGTCGCGGCGGCGACGGATCGGTCGGATGTCGACGGGGTCGTAGTCACCCACGGCACGTTTACAGCAGAGGTGACGGCCTATTTCCTTCACCTCACGATGTCGACACGGAAGCCCGTGGTCGTGGCCTGCTCCCAGCGCAAGCACGGGACCCTCGGCAACGACGGCGACCGCAACTTGCTCGACAGCGTTCGGTTGGCGGGTGATCTCTCCGCCGGGAGAAAAGGCGTGTTCGTTGTCTTGAACGAGGAGATCCACAGCGCCAGGGAGGTCGTCAAGACCAACCGCCGCCCCACCGGGTTCCACTCCGACCACTCCGGTATCCTCGGCACGGTCAGCGACGATCAGGTGACATTCTACCGCTCCCCCACCCGTCGTCACACAGCCGACTCCGAGTTCTCCGTCCCGGCGGCGACGCTTCCGCGAGTCGACATCGTCGCCACCTATGCCGGTGCCGACGGTGCCGCGGTGGAAGGTGTCCTCGCCGCGGGGGCCGCAGGGATCGTGGTTAACGGGTTCTCGTACAGTGGAAAGCCTCACCAGGATCAACGACCATCTCTCCAGAGTGCGGTAGCGAAAGGAGTACCAGTGGTTCTCGTTAACCGGGGTGGAGACGGTCGGATCCCGGTACCAGAAGAAAGCGATGGTTTCGTCAGGGGAGACAACCTGACGGCCCAAAAGGCCAGGGTCCTGCTGAGCTTGGCGTTACCGACCGGCACCGACGTCCACAACCTGCAGCGGATCTTCTCCGAGTACTGACACGCCGGCCACTCCAATCCGAGGTCGTGGCGAAAATAGTACCCCACCGGCGACACCGAAAACGATGAGGCTCCTCCCGAAGATAAAGCGACGACCAAAGCAGTCTCCGAGGAGTCCAGCAGGAATGGCGAGAAACGCTCCAGGGAGGAGATAGACGCTCGAAACCAGCGAGATCTGGGCATCGGTGAGACCGAGAGCCTGCTGCATTACGTGAAGCGCCGGCAAGATCAGTTGCATACCGCTGAGCACGGCGAGTGGCGCCGCCAGAATGATGGCTGTAATCCGCCAACTGACTTGCTCCCTCAGCCTCTTTGGAGGGTGCCTCACCAATGAGACACCGCCCCGACCACTCGGACTGCGGTCAAGCCAGCCACCGGCCGGTCTTGGTCTCGACGATCCGGATGAGCGATGTCAACAGCACCGCCATGACGATGATGATAAGGATGACCGCATAGAGACCTGACACGTCGAACGTCCGACCGAACCGGATGATAAGCGCGCCGATACCGGTCACGGAGATGATAGTCTCGGAGTTGATCATCCCCTTCAGGGCTCGACTCACTCCCAGGCGAAGTCCGGTGAGTATCAGTGGTAGCGCAGTCGGGATCGTGACGAAGCGGAGGTAGGTGGTGCCTTTGGCGCCGAATGCCCTCGCCATCTCTGCATGCGCCGGATCGACCTGTCGCAATCCGGCTTGGGTGTTGACAACGATCATGAAGAAAGCGTAAAGGAACACCACCACAACTCTGGTGGTCTGTCCCAGCCCGAAAATCAGCATAAGTACAGGGATGAGGGCGCTTGTAGGCATCGACATGAACCCGTTGATGTACGGCTCCAACACGTAGTCAAGTGTTCTAGACACCGTCGTAAGAGTTCCGACGGCAAGACCAAGAACGAGGGCCAAACCGAATCCCATTCCTAGAGCCTGCAGCGATACAGTGAACTGCTCGAGATGACCACCCTCCAGTAACTCGAAAAAGGTGCCGACGGCCTCGGTCACCGGAGGCACGACACTACTCAATTCAAGTCGTCCGATAATCTCGAGGATTACCAGAAACGTTGCGATCGAGATAACCGGAAGCAACTTCTTTAGAACCACTCCGGTCCTACTCCGGGCGGTAAGCACCACCGGTCGCCGGAAGGCGAGGTCGCTTCCGTCAGTAGCCCACGGCCGGGCGCCGTCCCGCGTCATAGTGTCATCCATGAGCGTGTGGTCTCCTCGCAGCTATCAGGAGGCACCGCCGTGGAGACCAGCAGGAGCCAGCCTTCGTTCGAAGTAACGACCCAACCGGATGAGAAGCAGTCCTTCCATAAGGATCACGATCGTGCCGGCGAACACGATATCGGCTTCGAAGAGGGCCCGGGCGTTCAATACCAGGCCCCCGAGGCCCACCGAAACCAACGTCAACTCGACGATGACCATCCCGACGACTCCGCGGGAGAGCGCGAGCCGCAACGCCGCCCCAAGGGCCGGAAGCATTCCCGGGATCAACACCTTGGTCCACATGTTCCAGCCCTTGGTCCCGTATGCCCTGGCCATCTCCACCAGTCCAGGGGGAACGCTCCTGGCGCCGGTTCGAACATTGGCGACCACCGTCACGACTGCGAACAGGAAGACGATCATCACCCGAGCACTCAGGTTCAGCCCCAGGACGATTATGACGATCGGGATCAGCGACACCATGGGCGTCACCACCAGGATGTCCACATAGACGCCGAAAATCCGATCGAGAGTGCGCGACCGGCCAAGGAGTATTCCGGCTGGAATACCGATCGCCAGAGCCAACATCACCCCGAAGACCAGCGATTGGTTGCTCACCAGCAGGGCAGTGATCAGGGTGCCGTCGATGATCATTCCCCACATGGCCACGATCACCTGCGACACAGGAGGGATCAACAGGTCAGATGTGAGCTGTCCCGCCACCTCCCAGACCAGAAGAGCCGCCACATAGGAAACGTAGCGGTAGGATCGGAGCTTCCGGCTCTCGGCCCGCACCTCAAGTCGTTGGGATTCGACAAGCGTTGTCACGTCATTCGTCTCCAATACGTACGCGAGTAGCGGGAGCCAAACCCAATACTTACGTCACCCTTCTTCGGGGTCAGCCATCGAGCAACGTCTGAGCATTTTCCCAGACTGACCCGTCATACAGCTCGTCTCCGGACGGCGCATTATCGGGCTCGATCAATTCGGCCTCTATCAGGCCCTGGATAGTGAAGTCCAGTGATTCGGCGTCGAGGCCATGATCGGTGGGGAAGATTCCGCTAGAGACGAACCGGTCGATTCCGCCGGTTTCGATCACATCCATTTCCTCTGACACTTCAAGAGCCCAATCCGCATCATCATAAATCATATTGTTGAATTTCACCTGCTGCGCCAGCAGAAGCTCCATGAAGTGCTGGGTCTCCTCATCGACCTCCTGTGAATTGTAACTCAGCACCGAATCGACTAGCTGGGGCATTTCCTCTGCAAAGTCGAAGATGATGTGGAATTCGCCAGGAGCTTGTTCCATCGCGGTCGTGTCGTCTCCGAACTGGGTGGCGGAGGCGTCGAGCTCACCGGCTATCATCGCCTGGATGCGGTTCGGAGAACCAGGAATAACCAAATAGGTCGGTTCCACGTCCGGGTAGTCGGCGAGTAGCAGCTTGCTGAGCAGCGTGGTGGTCGATGCGTTGGCATGTATACCGATGCGTTTTCCGTCGAGATCCTCGGGGGTTTCGATATCGATGGTCGTCAACATGACATACTCAACATTCCGCGTCTTGGCAAACGACTTGATGGGCGCCCCGGCCGCAGCTCCTGTGATGACCGGCGTTACGGAACTATTGGCCACATCGACGGAACCTTGGACCAGGGCCTGAACCGGTGCTTCGGACTGGTTGAGAAAGATGGGTGCGACATCCCACCCATCTTCATTGAGGGCGTCGATCGCCAGAATTACTGGCAACTTGTTGAACTGAAAACCCGTCATCCGACCATCGCGGTGCAACACACCCTCACCGGACAATCCAACCCGCCACGATCGGTCCATGGCGCTCGCGAGCACTGGATCTTCCTCGTTGACGTCCGCAACAGGGGAAGTGGTGTCCGCTACGTCGTTCTCGCCACCGCTGTCGGTAGCCTGGGTTGTAGCCACCGGTGCCGTCGTGGGTGACTCTTCTGCGCTGGGCTGTGGTTCTCCGCAGGCGGCCAACACTAAGGTCACTAATGCCAGAACAAGAATGCATGGATTGATTCGTCGGGACCTTGTCATCGTTTTCCTCCTCGTCTGGAGTGACGACTTCCGTTACTCGCCACGACCACTGTATGGTTACTCCTCACCTCGTGGGTACTCCTCACCACACCGGCCGTCGACAGCCATAAGGATATAGTATACAGTTCACTTCGAAACTTTAGTACCCCAGTACAGCATTTGTAAACCAAGCACCGTTTCTTACAGCGTACTCAACAAAGCCGAGGAGGCTCCGCCGATGCCGGTAAAGCTCAAAACCCAGGGCTTGTGCAAATCATTCGTACGAGGAGATGAAGAGCTTCTAGTGCTTGAGGACATCAACCTTGCGATCAACGAGGGTGAGTTCGTCGCCTTCGTTGGGGCGAGCGGCTGTGGGAAGACAACCTTGCTGCGAATCATACATGGTCTCATCAAGCCGACCCATGGAGAGATCTTGGTGGCCGGGGAGGCCGTGCAAGAACCGTCCCCTAGTCGCGGCTTCGTCCTTCAAGAGGACAGCCTTCTCCCGTGGCGGTCCGTGCTACGCAACGTCACCTTCGGACTGGAGGTGCAGGGTCGCTCCACCAAAGAAGCAGACCTCGTCGCTTTCGAACTTCTGAAATTGGTGGGTCTCAACAATTTCGAGAATCACTATCCGCTGGAGATCTCGGGTGGCATGCGCCAGCGGGTCAATCTAGCGCGTGCTCTGGCAGTCGATCCCGACGTGCTACTTATGGACGAGCCCTTCGCCTCTTTGGACGCCCAGACCCGAGAGGTAATGCAGGGTGAGCTTCTGCGGATCTGGGAACAGAGTCGCAAGACAGTGTTGTTCGTCACGCACCAAATCGACGAGGCCGTCTACCTTTCCGACCGCGTTGTCGTGCTATCAACCCGCCCAGGCCGAGTGAAACAGGACGTTACTATCGACTTTCCACGCCCACGTGACCTTTCCATCAAGCGAAGCGCCGCATTTCGCGACCGAGTCGATGTTATCTGGAGACTCATAGAAGAAGAGGTTGTCAGTACTGTCGAACGCGGCGACGTCTGAGCCAAAATGCCCCTGGTGAATACCGGTGCCGCCAAGAGGACGCTTTCCTTGAAGGGCGCGCTCCTTCGAAACCCCCTGAGGGGAACACACGTCGAGGGCGAGGGCTCCAACTCTGCGAACGCTGTCACTTCGATTGGGAGCGATTCCCAGCGAAATGATGCGAGATGCGCTGGGCGGTCCGGAGGACGTGCCCGGCCACGGGAGAGTCAGGCACCGCTTGGGCGTCGAGCTCCAAACCTGCCAGGATCAACGCTCCCTTCGGTCTGCCGCTCTCGTCGAGGAGTGCCGCGGCGATCGCCGACACGCCGGGCCGCAGCTCATTCCTTGCCAGGGAGAGGCCGTCGGCGGAGCGTATTTGGTTGAGCCTGGCCACCACACCAGCCGCACGTTCCGAACCGAGCAAATCGGTGACCTCATCGGGTGGGAGGTGCGCCAGCATGGCCCGCCCGCTCGCGCTGCTGTCGATGGGCAGCGACGTCCCGATGTCAAGGATCATGTCGAGAGGGGTGCGCGACCCCCAGACCCGGTCCACGATCATGACCTCGTCGCCGGTGGGCACCGACAGGGAGACGGTCCAGGGGTTGTCCCGCCCCAGCAGCTCCTGGAGGTCGAGGGCGTAGGGTAGGACCTCCCGGATGCCCAGCCGGGCGAGGTACGCATTACCGAGGACGAGCGTCTGTGGACCGAGCCGATACCGGCTGCCCCGTACCTCTACCACCCCGTTGGCCAGGAGTGTCTGGAGAAGCCGATGGACAGCGGTGCGGTCGATGCCAGTCAGCCGCGCCAACTCCAGGGCGGACAAGCCATCGTCAGGGGTGGTACGGAGAACACCGAGAAGACGGCACGCACGATCGACCGACTGGACGACCGGACGGGGAGCGGAGGCCGCCGTCACATCCGTACCTCACGTACGAGCACCGCCACCAGCCTGCCATGGCACCAGCTTTGCGGTGATGCGATCGAGGGCGACAAAGGACAGGTACCCAAGCAGCGAGATCACGGTGAGGCCAACGTACATCCGCTCGATCAGGAACGTCTGCCAGGATTGCCAGATCATGTACCCGAGACCGGCGTCGGCGGCAACGAACTCCGCAGCGACGATCAGGAGCAGCGCCAGCCCCCAACCCAGACGGATACCGGCCAGGATCATGGGGGCCGCCCCGGGAAGGGCGATGGTCTGGTAGCGGTGGATACGGGAAGCGCCGAAGTTGCGGCCGACATCGTGATAGATCCGTGCGATGCCCATGACACCGGCCATCGTGTTGATCAGAATGGGGAAGAACGCGCCGATGGCAATCACCGCCCACTTCGATGCCTCTCCGATCCCTAAGAGGAGCATGAGCAGAGGCAGCAGGGCGATCTTGGGAACCGGGTAGAGAGCACCGATGAAGGTGACGCCACGTGCGGCACGCCCGATCCCACCGATACGGTGAAGCTGACCTGGACCCAGTCCAGCGACTCGTTCAGCATCGACGACGGCTCAGTGAACGATTACTGGGCCCTCGGTTCCGGCGAAGACGAATCGTCGTCGCCGACCTTGACGGATACTTCGGGGACGTTCACGTACAAGTTTACGGTGTCGGAGGCGACCCGGGAGGGCGAGTGGACGGCGGCGATGACGGCCACCGACACCAGCGCCCCTGATTCCCGGTGAGAGCCCGAACCACCTGAGAACGATCGCGATCGCTTGCTCGGTAGCTCCACGGGCCCTGGCAGCGGAGTCCGGTAGGTACGGTCATTGTTTCCAGGAAGCGATGTGGAGGATCCTGATGGTGGAGTCTGACCCCGCCCGTTTTCACCGTTCCATGCATCACTTGCATGGTCCGTTCGGCAGTGACGCCTTTGGGAGGAGGGCGGATGCGTTTGCTCGTTGGTTCGGTACCCGGGCGTTTCTGATCGGACAGAGCGCCGTCGTGTTGGTCTGGATCGGGCTCAACGTGCTCGCGGCGGGTCTTCGCTGGGACCCGTACCCGTTCATCCTTTTGAACTTGGCGTTCTCCCTGCAGGCGGCGTATGCGGCTCCTCTCATTCTGCAGGCGCAGACCCGCCAGGCGGACCGGGACAAGGCGTTGAGTGGGGCGGACGCCCGTCACCGGGAAGCCCTGGCTCAGGCT
>WHTL01000134.1 GCA_009377735.1 Acidimicrobiia bacterium | reverse complement strand
TGGGTGACTTCGGAATCTCCCGGAGTGATGCCCCCATCGGAACACTGATATCTGGACGTCTCCTGGTGACCCTTCCTTTGGTGATGACGGGAATGCTGGTCGCGACGTTCATCGCGGTGCCCCTTGGCACCCTGGCTGCACTCCATAACCGTCGACCCCTGGGGACCGTTCTCTCAGTGGTCAGTCAAATCGGGATTGCCATCCCAGCCTTTTGGATGGGAATCCTCCTCATCACCTGGGTGGCGGTGCGATGGGGGCTTTTGCCGGCAGGGAACTTCCCCACCGCGGGATGGGACGATCTCGGTGGGGCGGTGCGCTCTCTCATCCTCCCGGTGATCGTTCTCGGCCTCGCCCAGGGTGCCGTCCTGATGCGTTATGTCCGTTCTGCCACCCTGGAGGTGCTCAACGCCGATTTCGTCCGGACCGCCCGTGCCAAGGGGATGACCCGTGGCGAGGCGTTGCGGCGTCACGGTCTCCGTAACGCCGCCATTCCGGTGATAACCGTTCTCGGTCTGCAACTCGCCACCCTCATGATCGGAGCGGTGGTCATCGAGCAGGTCTTCACCCTGCCCGGGCTGGGACGTCTCCTGCTCGACGGCGTCGGAAACCGCGACATACCCCAGGTGCAGGGCATCGTTCTTGTGATCACGGCGCTGGTGCTCCTGATCAACTTCGTGGTGGACGTGCTTTATCGGGTGGTCGACCCGAGGTTGCGGATTTCGAGATGAGTACCGAGCTGCTGGAGCGGAGGGGTCGTCTCACCCGTGGAATCGGTCTGGCCCTGGTGGGTCTGGTGGTGCTGATGGCAGTGGTTTCCTTTGTCTGGCTGCCATTCAGTATCGAAGAGATAGATCCGACGAACACCAATGCCGGACCGTCCAGCCTCCACTGGCTCGGCACCGATCCCCTGGGCCGCGACATATTCACCCAGATACTCGTCGGGTCGCGTACCACCCTGTTGGTCGGCGTTGTTGCTGTTGGCATTGCAGGTCTGCTCGGGGTTCCTCTGGGAATGCTCGCCGGGTCCAGCGGCCGGGCGGTCAACGAAACAGTGATGCGGTTCATGGACATCGTTTTCGCCTTTCCCGCTGTGTTGTTGGCGATCATTCTGGCGGCGGGGTTCGGAGGCTCGACGATCACCGCCATGGTGGCCATCGGTGTCGCCACCGTTCCTGTGTTCGCTCGGATTACCCGCGCCGCCACGCTTGGGGTGATGAATTCCGACTATGTGCTGGTCGCCCGTAGCTATGGGCGGCAGGGTCTACCGCTGATGGTGAAATACGTCCTCCCGAACATCGCCGCCGTGATCATCGTTCAGGCATCGGTGGCTTTTGCGATCGCCATACTTGCCGAGGCTGCACTCTCATATCTGGGTATGGGAACACAGCCGCCAACACCGACGTGGGGGAGGAGTCTCCAGGAGGCGCAGACGTATCTCTTCATAAATCCGCTGCTGCCCATTTGGCCCGGGCTGGCGATCGCTCTTTCCGTGCTGGGGTTCAACCTTTTGGGAGACGGGTTGCGCGACAGCCTCGACCCAACCCTGCGGGACGGAGGGTGATGGCCCTACTCGAGGTGGAGGATCTTGTTGTCAGTTTCGGTGGTAACAAGGCGGTTCGTGGTATCTCGCTCGCCCTTGATTCCGGTGTGAAGACAGGGCTCATTGGGGAGTCGGGTTGTGGGAAGACGGTGACGGCGTTGGCGATTCTCGGTCTCCTCCCCGAGACAGCCACAGTGAGCGGGAGCGTTCGCTTCGAGGGTAAGGAGCTCCTTTCGAGCTCGGAGGGAGAACTGGCCCGTCTCCGGGGAGATCATCTCGGCGTGGTGTTCCAGGAGCCGATGACCGCCCTCAACCCAATGATGAGGGTGGGTCGCCAGATAGCCGAGGTCCTTGAGATCCACGATCTGGCCAGTCGCACCGGGGCGCGGAGACGGGCGATCGAACTCATTGAGATGGTGCGCCTCGATGATCCCGAGGTTACCGCCCGAAAGTATCCCCACCAGTTGTCGGGAGGGCAGCGGCAGCGGATCGTCCTGGCGATGGCTTTGGCTGGTGACCCGACGCTCCTGATCGCCGATGAGCCCACCACCGCTCTTGATGTCACCGTCCAGTCCGAGATCCTTCTCCTCCTCGACGATCTCGTCGACGACCTGAACACATCCCTGCTTCTCATCTCACATGATTTGCCACTGGTGGCGAGTCTTTGCGATGAGCTCTTGGTGATGTATGGGGGGACCATTGTGGAGCGGGGCGAGGTGAACGAGGTGTTCGGCCGACCTCTCCATCCGTATACCGCGGGGCTCAGGGAAGCGAGCGATCTCGATCAGGTCGAAGATGATCAGGAGCTACGGACGATTGAGGGCAGCGTCCCCCCTCTGGGGGAGTTCCCCACCGGTTGTGTGTTTCGGGACCGGTGTGAGTACGCCGACGACGAGTGTCTCCAAGTGCCACGGCTCGAGGTGCCCTCTGGCGAGGGCCATGAGGCTGCATGTTTCCACCCGGTGCGTCATGACTGAGCCAAAAGATCACGAGCTCTTCTCCGCAATCGGTGTGACCCGCCGCTTCCGACAGCCCCGACGGCGTCTCACCGAGCCGCCGCAGTACGTGACCGCTCTTGACGACGTGTCCATCGGGATCCGGGAGGGCTCCAAGTTCGGGCTGGTGGGGGAGTCGGGGTCGGGTAAGTCCACATTGGCCCGAATCCTGTTGGCCCTGGATCAGCCCACGTCGGGTGAGGTGCGTTTCGACGGGCAGGTGATTTCGGGTGCTCCCCGGAGCGAGCTTGATGAGCTCAGGTCAGAGGTTCAGATCGTCCTCCAGGATCCGAGGTCATCACTCAATCCCCGTATGAAGGTGTTTGAGATAATCGCCGAGCCGCTGCGGTCACTCGGTGTCGGTGGTGACGAGCGGAACAGGGTTGCGGAGCTTTTGGAGGCAGTGCGTCTGCCGCAGCGGGCCATGGAGCGATATCCCCATCAGTTCTCCGGCGGGCAACGACAGCGAATCGCCATCGCCCGGGCATTGGCACCCCACCCCCGCGCCCTCATAGCCGACGAGCCGGTCAGCGCCCTCGATGTTTCGGTACAGGCTCAGATCCTCAACCTCCTGCAGGATCTGGTGCGTGACTTCGGACTCACCCTGGTGATGGTCTCCCACGATCTCGCGGTGATCCGCTACCTCTGTGACTACATCGCGGTGATGAACGACGGGCGCATCGTGGAGTCGGGACCCTCCGAGGAGGTGTACGGAAATCCCACCCAGGACTACACCCGGCGCCTTTTGCTGGCAATACCCACCATGGACGGCGCTCTCCTCGACCGAATAAGAGACAGGGAGTGAACCGGACGAGTTCTACGAATTTTTAGTTGGTAGAGTTTCCCCATGGCAGGACATCATCGAATCGACTATATCGAGTTCACGGTCACCGATCCGTCCCGGTCCAGGGACTTCTACGGAATGGCGTTCGGATGGGAGTTCAACGACTACGGGCCCGACTATTCCGGGATTCGGGATGACGATGGCGAGGCTGGCGGGCTTGCTCGTGGCAACCCGCAAGAGGCGGGACCCCTTCCCATCCTCTACTCAGAGGATCTTGATTCCACGCTCCAAAGTGTGAGGGATGCGGGAGGAACGATCACCCAGGAGCCATACGATTTTCCCGGGGGCCGACGGTTCCACTTTCGGGATCCGGATGGCAACGATCTGGCCGTCTATACCGACGTTGAGGAGAACCACAACTCCTGACCTCTGGCTAGGTCAGTCCTTCGCTATCTCTGCCAGCTCCTCGGCATTGAAGGCACGGAGGATGCAGAACTCGTTCCCGTCTGGGTCGGCCATCACCACCCAGGTGACCTCGTCGCCCTGACCAACATCGACACGGGTTGCTCCCATACTCTCGGCACGAGCGACTTCCGCTGCCTGATCGTCGGGTCTCAGATCGAGGTGGATCCGATTCTTAACGGTCTTTGTCTCGGGGACACGTGTAAAGATCATGTCGGGGCTTAACCCGTCCTCGGGAGTCCCCTCGGGTGGTTCGAGCACAATCTCGTCCTCATCCTCGGAGGTAATCCTCCACCCGAGAAAGTCTGCCCACCACCGTGCAATGGGTCGCGGTTCGGTAGAGTCAAAACCGATATTCTGCCAACGAAGAGTCATAGGAGCACCGTACCGCAATGACGAGGCTTGAAGGAAAGGTAGCCATTGTCACCGGTGGTGCCAGTGGGATAGGGCTGGCAACGGTGAGACGGCTAGTAGACGAGGGGGCTTCCGTTGTTCTGGCAGATTTCGATGAAGGAGCCGCCATCGCGACGGCAGCCGAGATGGACTCCGATCGCGTCCACCCCGTTGCGGCCGACGTCTCCTCAACCGCAGGATGTGAGGGTATGGTCGACGCCGCCCTGGGAACCTTCGGAGGTCTCGACATCCTTCACGCCAACGCCGGAGTGCCGTTCACCGGGGAGGTGGGATCGGTGGACGATGAGACCCTCGACCGGGTGATCGATGTCAACCTCAAGGGGGCCTTCCGATCCTCCCGTGCTGCCGTGCCCGCCCTGAGGGAGAAGGGTGGTGGATGCATCGTGTTCACGTCGTCCCTTCAGGGGGTTATCGCCCGGCCCAACTACACGCCCTACACCGCGGCCAAACACGGTGTGATCGGTCTCATGAAAGGGCTGGCACTCGAGTTGGCCCCCGACGGGATTCGGGTGAACGCCATTGCCCCCGCCGCCACCGAGACCCCGATGCTTGCCGAGTTCCTCGGTGGGATGGGCTCAGTGCCCGAGGAAGCGCTGGAGCGGTTCCGCTCCTCGATCCCTCTGGGGCGGATGGCGACGCCCGAGGACTCCGCTGCAGCGGTGGCGTTCCTGGTTTCCGACGACGCCGCCATGATCACCGGCCACACCCTCGTCCTCGATGGAGGCACCACCGCGGGTTAGCCCACCACCGGCTGTCCGAACCCTGGGTTCCCACTGTCGCCTATGGTCTCACCATGATCATCTTCGTGACGGTGAACTCCTCCATGGCGAATCGGGGACCCTCGCGGCCCATTCCGGAGTGTTTGACACCTCCGTAGGGCATGTTGTCGGCCCGGAACCCGGGTACCTCGTTGATGAGAATTCCCCCGGCCTCGATACGACGGGCCACGGTGACGGCGCTGGCGATGTCCGACGTGAAGATGCTCACGTGTAGGCCGAATCGGGACCTGTTGACCACATCGATGGCGGCATCCAGATCGGGGACCTCACGAATGGCAACCACCGGTCCGAACACCTCCTCGTCCCACAGGGGCTGGCCGTCGGCAACGTTCCTGACGACGGTGGGCTCGATGCGGTCGTCTCCGAGTTGGCCCCCCGTCACCACCTCGGCCCCGGCGACGAGTGCCTGGTCGATCCACTGCGTCACCCGGTCCGTGGCCGCCCGATTGATGAGGGGTGCGACATCGGTGTCCGCGTGCCGGGGGTCCCCGACGACCAATGACTTCACCCGGTCGGCCACGAAAGCGGTGAACCCCCCGGCGATGCTTTCCTCGGCGATGATCCGTTGCACCGAGATACACGCCTGCCCCGAGGCGTAATAGCCACCCCTGGCAACGGCGTTTGCCGCTCGGGCCAGATCGGCGGAGCCCGTGACGACTAATGCCGCGTTCGATCCCAGCTCCAGGGTGACCCGCGCCGCCCCCACGTTCTTGGCAATGGTGTAGCCCACGGCGGCGGAACCAGTGAAGGAAACGGCCCTCACCCGAGTGTCGGTGGTCAGCGTCTCACCGACGGCGGCATCGCCGGTCACAACCTGCACCCCATCGGCGGGGTATCCGACCGTCTGGATTAGATGGGTGAGGAAGAGTGTGGCCAGTGGGGTGTTGGGGGCCGGTTTGACGATGATGGGGCACCCAACGCCCATGGCCGGTGCGATCTTGTGGGATGCCAGCAGAAGCGGGTAGTTGAATCCCGTGATCCCCACCACGACGCCAATCGGCTCCCGCACCCAGAAGCCGAACATGCCCTCTCCCGAAGGGAGCAGATCCAGTGGTACGGTCTCACCGGTGACACGGGCACATTCCTCGGCCGCCATACGGAAGGTGATGATGGACCTGGTCACCTCCGTCACGCAGTCGCGTCGGGGTTTGCCGGTCTCCAGAATGAGTAGGTCGATCAACTCCTCAGTGCGACCAGCGAGCTCGTCGGCAACTGAGTTGAGGCACCGTCGCCGCTCATGGGTGGGGAGGGAAGCCACTGCTTTTCTGGCACTTTCGGCTGTGTCGAGTGCTGTCGCGGCGTCATCGGGTGACCCCACGGGCGCCTGGGCCACGACGGACCCGTCGTAGGGGAATACGACCGCGGCCTTCTCGATCGTTTGCCGCCAGTGTCCAGCAATCGGCAGACCTTCCGGCATCTCTTCGAGAAGGGAACTCACGGGGCACTTTCCGTCTCGTTGAGGAAGTTCAGAGCCGCCCGTGCGTACACCTTGGTCTTGTTCACGATGTCGGATACCTCCACGTACTCATCGGGTTGGTGGGCGATCCACTTCGGACCTGGTCCGTAAACCACGTTCGGGATGCCACCGTCTCGAAGAAGGATGGTGCCGTCGGTGGTGCCTGGCACCCCCCCGAACACTGGTGCCGTGCCCTCGACCGCAAGGTGGGCGTCGTGGACGGCAGTGGCGATGGGATGGGACTCGTCGATATCCACTGGCGGGCGCTCCTCTATGACCTCGATATCCATGCCCGTCTCGTGGAGAGTGCCGGTCTCGATCGCCAGACTCTCTATCTCCCTCAACAGGGTGGCATGATCTATCTCCGGGGTAGTCCGGATGTCGATTCCGAGCCATGATCGGCCGGGGATGACATTGTGTTGCTGGCGATCGCCCCCCTCCACAACGGTGGGTGTGATGTGGGTGTGTCCCAGATGTGGGTTGGAGCCGTATTGGCCTCTTATCTGCTCCTCAAGGGATGTGAGACCATCTATCAGGGCAGCAACGGCCAGATTTGGATTGACCCCCATATGGGGCATGGCACCGTGGGCCATCCTTCCCGACACGGTGATACCCAGCCGAATGGCCCCCTTGGCGACACAACAGATCTCGTTCTCCTCGGGCTCGCACACGATGGCTGCGTCGATCCCGGAGCCGTGGCCCCGGGACAGGAAGTCCTTTACGCCAACCATTCCCCCTTCCTCATCTACCAGGGCGGCTACCACGATCGAACCGGGGAAGGGGCCAGACAACTCCACCGCCCTGACAGCGAGGATCATGGCGGCGACACCCGACTTCATATCGGCCGAACCACGGCCATAGATTCGACCGTCGATCACCTCTGCACCAAACGGATCCACCGTCCATTCGTCCCGTGAACCCTCGGTCACCACGTCGGTATGACCCTCGAACAACAGACGGCGTCCGGGATGACCGCCCTCGATCACGGCGATCACATTGGGCCGACCAGGTTCGACCTCCTCGACCACAGGTTCCCAGCCGAAGGAGCGCATCTTGGTGGCGACGAGACAGGCCGCCGGCGCCTCGCTCATCCCGCGCTCGGGATCGAACACGGTTGGGGTCCGCACCAGGTCTCGGGTGAACTCGACCACACCAACCTCATCGACGTGTTGGTCGGTGGCAGGGATCATGAACGCAGACTAGGTGCAAGAGAGCCCGGGTTTGCGCAGCACGATGATTACTCTCAAACCGAGAAGTGGAAAGGAAGGAGGGAGACCATGCGAGAGACTCTGCTCGTGCTCCACATAATCGGTGTCGCCACATGGCTCGGGGCCGACCTGGTGCAATTGACATTCAACCGTCGACTCACCGCAATGGGCGGCCAACCCGCGGCTCTATGGGTGAACACCACGGCAGTGGCCTTCGCCCGTGTCCTCTACATCCCGTCCGGTCTGTTGATCCTGGTTACCGGGATTCTGATGGTCGTCAATTCCGACGTCTACGAGTTCGACAATATCTTCGTGGGCATCGGCATAGCCGTCGTCGTCCTCGGCGCCATCCTCGGAGTGGTGGTGTTTGGTCGCCGGGGCGAGAGGGCGGCTCAGGCGTTCGCGGAGGGAGAAGACGCTGAGGGTCGATCCATCATGACGAAGATGACTCCCTTCGGGGTCCTCGATGCCGCCCTGGTCGTTTTTGCCATCGTCGCCATGGTCGGTCGCTGGGGCGCGTAAACGACCGACAGGGGATTTGCGGATAGTGCGACCAAGTCCCATAAGAACTATCCACGATTAGCATCGCCTTCACGTCAACCTGATTCATAAGAAGGAAATTGCACATGGGAACCAATTGCTGTTCACGAATTCATTGCCCTCGACGGGGTTATCGAGAATCCATCCTGGACCTTCGACTACGGGTTTGACCCCAAAATGGGTGAGATCCTCGGTGCGATAACCAATGCGTCGGACGCCATCCTGTTAGGCCGGACCACCTTTGAGGCTTTCGCCCCCGCCTGGTCTACCCGCACGGTGGAGGACGATCCCGGTGCGCCGTTCTTCAACGACACCACCAAGTATGTGGTGGGCTCTCACGAGCCGAATGTGGAGTGGGCCAACTCAGTCCACCTCGGACCGTACGACCCTGACGTGATCCGCAATCTCAAGACGGAGACCGACGGGGGCATCTACGTGAGTGGCAGCGGGATGTTGGTGCGCGGCCTGCTTGAGGACGGACTCGTCGATGACCTCCACCTATTCGTGTATCCCACAGCCCGTGGCGAGGGCGACCGTCTCTGGAAGGACGGCGAGCAGACCAAACTCGCCCTGAAAGGGTATGACGTCTATGAGAACGGAGTGGTACACCTCAATTACGGTCCCGCCGAGTAGACGTCGACCATCGGAGTGTGGGGTGGAGGGGCGTCGGCAACTCCATCGGCTATCTGGCTCAGCGCTTCTGCGAGACCACTTTCGATCCGGATGGCACAGACACCATCGGCACGGGTTGGGCCACGATTGATGATCACGATGGGCTTTCCCGTGTTACAAGCCCGATCGATGAACCGCAAAGCCGACCGAATGGCCAACGAGGAACCCAGTACCAAGAGGGACCGGGAGCGGTCGACCAGATCGAACGCCGAACTCACCCTCGGCTTGGGCACGTTCTCGCCAAAGAACACCACGTCGGGTTTGAGCACGCCCCCACAACCGGCACATGCGGGGACTATGTATCCGTGGTCGTCCTCGACATCGGCGTCTCCATCGGGTGCGATCTGGCCCACGTCCCTCCTGCTTGTCGTCGGGTTGAGACGATCCAGCTCTCTCTGAAGCCGGGGCCGTTCCAGCTCGGCCGAACATTCCAGACATTTGACTCGGTGGAGACGTCCATGGAGATCGATGACCCGATTGCTTCCCGCTGCTTGGTGAAGGCCGTCGACATTCTGGGTGATAACACCATCAATGAGACCGGAGCGTTCCAGTCGCGACACGACCCGATGGGAGATATTTGGCCGGGCGGCTGCGACGCGCTCCCACCCCACATGGCTCCTCGCCCAATAGCGACGGCGAATGGCAGCACTACCTACGAACTGGGAGTAGGTGATGGGGTTGCGAGGAGGCGAGTCCGGTCCCCGATAATCGGGTATGCCCGAGTCGGTGCTGATCCCGGCACCCGAGAGGACCGTCACCCCACCCCTCGAGATCAGTTCGATCGCAGCATCGATCATCGTCTGAGGGTATATCGGTCTAGACCACGTCTACGCCAGACTCTGCCAGCGTCTCCGGTGGCGCTCCTGATTGGCACGGGAGTAACGCAATATCGTGACGTCCGCTTGCGGAGGTGTTGGCGGTGCCATCCGACACTGGTTGTGACGTCGGTTAGCCTTCCCAACAATGAACTCATC
>WHTL01000017.1 GCA_009377735.1 Acidimicrobiia bacterium | reverse complement strand
CAGCGGTGATGACTGGTCGGAGAGATGTGTGACATGGATTGTTCAACACCGTCCTAGTCTTGAGTGCTGATCGATGACCTCAACGCTCCCCCACTCGATTCGCGACCGCTTTCCCCTGCTGGCGCATGCCGTCTACCTCAACAGCTGCTCTCAGGGTGCCCTATCCACCGATGTGCGCGGCGCCTATGACCGTTATCTCACGGACTGGGACGAGAAGGGCGCACCGTGGGATTTGTGGGTCGAATTGAACGAGGGGGCGCGCTCGCGGTTCGCCAGACTGTTGAATGCTTCCACTGAGGAGATCGCTGTCACCACATCGGTGTCCGCCGGGGTCAGCTCGCTGCTCGGCGGGCTACGACACCCAGAGGGACGCAACACCATCGTCCTCAGCGACTTCGAGTTCCCCACCGTTGCTCAGATCGTGCACGCCCAAGAGCTGACGGGAACCAAGGTGATCCACGTTCCCGCCTCACCGGACGGGACGATGTCGCTCGACCGGATGGCTGAGGTCATCGACGATGAGACTGCCCTGGTAGCCATCACGTATGTCTGCTTCCGCAACGGCTCCAAGACCGACATCGAGGGTGTCATCGACCTGGCCCACGAGGCAGGTGCCTTCGTCCTCCTTGACGCGTTCCAAGCCGTGGGTGCGATCCCGATCGACGTGCGGGAGCTCGACGTCGATTTCGCGGTCGGTGGGACTCTTAAATACCTTCTCGGCTCCGCGGGGCTTGCCTTCCTCTACTGCCGGGCCGACCACCTGCCCCACATCACACCGACCCAAACCGGGTGGTTCGCCGACGAGGATATCTTCAAGATGGACATCTACGACTACTCACCGTCTGCGACGGCATCGAAGTTCGAGAGCGGCACCCCACCGGTACCTAGCATCTACGCCGGTATCGCCGGGATGGATCTCATGGATGAGATCGGAATCGCCGAGACCGAGGAACACGTGGCGACGCTGATAGAGCAACTCATCGAGGGTCTCGACCGAACCGGAGTGCCGATGGTGACTCCACGTGACCCGGCACACCGGGGCCCGATGATCGCAGTTCCCACCACCGACGAACAGGCCATGGTGGCTGCCCTAGCCGAGGACGGGATCCTGACCACGCCCCGTGACGGAAACATCAGACTCTCCTGGCATTGCTACAACTCGGCCGAGGATGTGGAGGCCGTGATCGCCGGTCTGGAAAGCCACGCCGATCTACTGGCGCATTGAAGAGCGCCACCCAGCTTGGACGACGATGGTCATCGGGCGCGGTCGTAGACGAGGGCGACGGTGCCGTCCTCACCGTGGTCATCGCTCACCAGTGTCCAGTCCCCTGCGGGAAGACCGTCGGGAAAGAGCGTGGGACCTCCGCCGAGAACCTTGGGGAAAATTGTGAGGGCGAGGCGATCGACTTGATCGGCCTGCAGTAGCGCCCTGATGACGCTTGCACTGGAGAATACGACGATGTCACCTCCGTCTTGTTCCTTGAGCTCATCGGCCACTTCTGTGGTTGGCGCATTTACGATACGGGTTCGCTCCCAGGGCGCTTCGGTGAGGGTTGTGGACAGGACGACCTTGTCCGCTTCCACCAGCCACGTGGCGTAGCCGCGGTCGCGCTCGTCTGCGTCGGGCATGTCGGCGACCGTCGGCCAGTAGCCAAGGAAACCTTCGGCATTGACGCGTCCCAGCAGCGCCGTTGTTGCGGACTCCCACAGCCTGGTGAGGTGGTCGCGGGAAATATCCGAGACGGCGTGCGGCATCACCCACGCCATGTCTTCTGGGCCGGCCGGACCGTGATAGCGGCCGTCGAGCGAGAGGGCCATGTTGGTGACGATTCTGCGGGTCACATATTCTCCTTGGTGTTCAATGGGCTGTTGGTGGACACGTTCGAAGCGGATACAGCGGCAACCAGCTTGTCGAGAGACTCGTCCCAGCCGTTCCGGATACCTGCGATGAAGTCGGCCGAGTCGATTGTGCTGTCGGCGATTCGAAGGCTCACATGTAGCGCAGTCGCGCCTATCTCATCACGGAGCCCGATGTCATAGTGACCTGTGAACGCGACGGTGCCATCTGACAGCAACGGCGAGAGCCCAAACCGCAGGCGCGAAGGCGGGTCAACATCGATGACCGTGCCCTCGGCACGGCCGATGACACCGGCCGATCCGTCTGCATCATCCTTTTCGACGTACTCCTGGAAGATTCGACCCCCAGGTGATGCATCGAACACGAGATTTGATAGCCGCAGAGAGCGAGGTGCCCACCATTCGGCGAGCAGTTCGGTCTGTGTGAGATGTCGCCACACGACATCTCGCGGGGCCGGGATGAGACGTTCAAACTCGAAAGTGCGCTCGTCCGCCCAATTCTGGCGGTTGGCGGCCTGCCGTTCGGAATCCACGGTGGCGATGTACTCCTCAAGGGTGTCGAACTCGGCCTTGTTAGCGTCGACTGTTTCGGCGAGGTCTTCGAGGGCGGCGGCGAGGGTGCGCAGTGGCTCGGGGTCCAGGATGTAGTAATGCCTCTGGGCGGAACGGCGGCTTGAGGCCAGCCCGGCCCGCTCCAGCCTCTGAAGGTGCTTCGTCGCCTGTGGCTGGCGGCGACCGATGAGTTGGGCGACCACACCGACGGAGCGGGGTTGGGACGCAAGCACCTCGACGATTCGCCATCTGGCGGCGTCCCCAAGTGCGGTGAACTGCGATGCGGCCATCTCTGGAGTCATCTTGCAGCATTATGCCTCTAGGCGAATATTCTTGTCAAGGAATAGTAAGTCTGCCTGATTCTCAGAGACCAGCCGCCCGCGAGTTGAGGTATCGCTGTTCGGGAACACTTCGGGTGAGTCTCGCCGCCTCCAGATACGCCGCTCGGGCCTCCCCGGTTCGGCCGGCCATCTCGAGGAGATGGGCCCGCACCGCGTGGGTCCGGTGATGTCGGACCATCTGCGTGTTGTCCAACAGGAGCTCCACCACCTCTAGACCCGATACCGGCCCGGCCGACATTCCCACGGCGACTGCCAGATTCAGAGACACAGCCGGACCGGGTGCGATGCGTTCCAACATCCGATAGAGGATCGTGATTTGCTCCCAGTCGGTATCAGCCCACGTCTTGGCTTCGGAGTGGCATGCCGCGATCGCCGCCTGGAGTTGGTACGGACCCACCTGGCCGACGGGTAGAGCCGACTCCACCATGGCGACACCTTCGCCGATGGCCTCGTCGTCCCACAGCAGCCGATCCTGATGTTGCAATGGCACCAGGTCCCCCGACGAGTTGGTACGGGCATGGCGCCGGGCATGGGTCAGCAACATCAGGGCCAGCAAACCCGTCAGCTCATCATCTCGTGGTCGAGCCTGGTGGAGCCTTCGGGTGAGTCTGATCGCCTCCTCTGCCAAGGACCCGTCGAGCAATGTGTCACCCGAGCTGGCGGTGTGCCCTTCGGTGAAAACGACGTAGAGGACGTGGTGTACCGCAGCCAACCGATCTCCCAAACGGCTCTCCTCGGGGGACGGGAAACGGGGCTCGGCCCCGCTAATCGTCGTCTTGGCTCGGCTGATCCGTTGCGACATCGTCGATTCGGGCACGAGGAAGGCGGCCGCGATCTGTGCTGTGGTCAATCCGGCCACCGCTCGCAGGGTCAGTGCCACTTGCGAGGACACCGAGAGGTCCGGGTGGGCACACAGCAGGAGAAGGAGAAGCGTATCGTCGGCGGGCGCCTCCTCGTCGATGGCGGGTGTTACCAGCTTGTCGGATGGCGATGCTCGCGAGACTGCTTCCTCACGGTTGGAGCGGGCCGAGGCGCGGCGGAGTTGATCGACCATACGTCGATCGGCCACGCGGATCAGCCATCCTCGGGGCTGATCCGGGATCCCCTCGACCGGCCACTGCTCCGAGGCTGCGACGAGGGCCTCCTGGACCGCGTCCTCGCAGCCGTCCATGTCTCCGTACTTCTGCAGTAATGCAGTGAGGACGTGTGGCGTCTCCCGACGCCACACGTCCTCCTGCTGGCTACTGGGCGCTGCCACCCATCTCCATCACCGGTCTCAGCTCCACGGTCTCCCCGGGCCCAGCGAACTTCGCCACGACCTCCTCGGCTCTCTCCTGACTCTCCACGTCGAGGAGAAAGAACCCGGCAAGATGCTCCTTGGCCTCGGAGTAGGGTCCGTCGGTGGCGATGGGCTTCTTGTCCCATCGGTACAGCCGTGCCGTCGTCGGGTCTCCCAATGCGGCTCCCGTGAGCAATTCGCCCCTCTCATGTAACTCCCCCATCACCGTCTCAAAGTCGGAATTGAGCCGATCTCGCTCCTGTTGCGGCAGCTCCTGGTGCTCCTTCATGAAGTCACTGGTTGGATGACCCCAAGGCTGGGGATTGGAATGGATCAGGATGACGTATTTCATCGTCTTCTCCTTGGTGGTTGTGACGGCCTCGCTCGGCCTTTACACACGAACATCGCAGCCGTCAGCCCCGATTTCGACATACCTGACCGAAATTTCTTCGTCGTTCACCCAACGGGGCCGCAGCGATGACCCGCCGGCGTCGGAGAGAGGACCCTCGACCAGATAAATCGCCATCCATGGTCAGGTTAGCCGGGGAGCGGATCAGCCTTATCAGCTGTCGGGTGTGAAAATTGGGGAAACCCTCTAACGGACACCCTCCATACTCATCCGCAACCAGGTCAGCGGCGACGCAGTCATCGTCGCGGTGAGGTCGTTTGTCCACGGCACGAGCAATCCAAGTAAACGGTCGACTTCGTGCGGTAGTAGTTGGTGGAGCTGAGGGGATTTGAACCCCTGACCCATCGCTTGCAAATCGCAGGGAGTCTCCGCCCCACCAGAGCGCCCGTTGTGGAGCTGAGGGGATTTGAACCCCTGACCCCCTGCTTGCAAAGCAGGTGCTCTGCCGAACTGAGCTACAGCCCCTTGTCGCATCGAGAATACCGGATCCGTTGAACGGAAGGAACAGGCAACTGGAGCACCGCGATTTGACCGGATGATAAATCGCCGACCCTTCGGAGAAAACGTTTCCAGCGAGGAACAATCTATCACTGGGAACCCAATGTCTTCAGCTCGTCGATTCGGTTCCACAACCCACCTTCAGTGGTCGTCGTTAAGTTGGTCGCGGGCTATCATTCCACAACCTTCGGTCCCCCGACCGTGAGGTTGCTACGGGACTTGCACGATCTGTGCAATTCGAGCCTCCATTGATTCGAACGGGAGAGAATGAAAGAAGAGAGAACGTCGGAGATCCTGACGACCACTGTCGGGTCGTACGCGCCCATCGACTGGCTCCTGGCCTCACCGTCCGAGCAAGCGATGCTCGACGCCACAGCCGCGGTGATCCACACCCAGCGACGAGCGGGCGTCGACCTCCCCACCGACGGCGAACTGTATCGCTTCGATCGAAACCACCCCGAGACGAACGGGATGATCGACTACTTCGTATCGCAGTTTGGGGGCGTCCGTAGGGATGTAGGACGCAGTGACGCCGCCGCATTCCGTTCCAAAGGCGAGGTCGAGTTCCGTCGCAAGCCGGCAGGAGTCGTCGAGGGAGATATAGGGGAGGGAACCCTGGATCTACCAGCAGCCTGTCAACAGTCCGCCTCCGTAGCAGACGGACCATTCAAGTTCACGATGACGAGTCCATTCATGCTCGCCCGGATGCTCCTCGACGACCACTACAACGACGTGGAGAAGTTGACGTTGGCCATCGCCGATGCGCTCGCCAAGCAGGTCGCTGATATCCCGGCTGCTTGTGTCCAGATCGACGAGGCGAACGTGCCAGGTAGCCCTCAACATGCGGCGCTCGCCCAGGCGGCGATCAACCGGATTCTGGACCGCGTGACTGTGGAGAAAGCCGTGCATTTCTGTTTCGGGAACTATGGCGGTCAGTCCGTCCAATCAGGGGACTGGCGTCCGCTGGTGAATTTCCTCAACGGTCTCCATGCCGACCACCTGATCCTCGAGGTGGCACATAGGCCCCGCTCGGATCTCGACTGGTTGAAGGGCGTCGGCGATCACCTGTCGATGGGCGTCGGGGTGATCGACGTCAAGGTGAACCATGTGGAGACGGCCGACGAGGTTGCATCGCGGATCGAGCACGCTGTGGAAACCCTGGGGCCGAACCGCGTCGGTTGGGTGCATCCGGACTGCGGCTTCTGGATGCTGAACCGCACAATTGTGGACCGCAAGATTGATGCCCTCGTCGCCGGACGAGACCGATTCCTCGGCGTCTGAGGTCCCGCTCCGGCGACTCTCGGCGGCGGGATGGTGGCCGGAGTGCCAGCCACCATCCTTTATCTCGTCGGTTGGTCACTCGATGCGAGATTGAGACGAGTGTTTTCGTCTACCAGTCCGCCTCGACGGCGATCGCTTCGATCACCTCCAGGGCGCGGAGCGGGTCGACGAGGATCTCCTCGCCGATCGAGCCGTCTTCGTTGAACACGGTCACGCTCGGAGTGACGGCGTTGATGCCGCCCTCCGTGAACGTACCCGGACCCGTGACGCCCTCGTAGTCGATGTCCTCTCCGGCCCGAATGAGGTCGATGCACTCCTGATAGGTGGAGCACACCGTCCCTTCGTCGGTGACCTCGAACATGGCCGGGGCCCAGTCACTGGCGTTGGTAGAGCCACCGGCTTCGATCGCTAGGGCGGTGATCACCATTAGGTCATACGCAGAGAAGTGGTACTGACCTTCGGCCGGTCCGCAATCCTCTGCGTAGGGACCGTTGTTCCAGGCCTCCGAGTAAAACTCCCATGCCGGCGTGTCCCGCCGGGGCGAGAATGCGGCGAACCCCACGAGCTCTTGAGTCGCGATGGACTCCGCTCCCAGGGTGCCCAGGAATTCGTCCTGGCTCCAGCCAGGTTCGCCTACCCAGGTTTCCGACAAGCCGGCCTCCGCGGCCTGCTTGATCAGGGTGGCAGACTCGATCGGGCCCGCCTGCACGATCACGGCGTCAGGGTCGAGGTCGGCTATGCGCTGGGCTTCGGCTCGATAGGAGGGCTGCTCAGGCTGGGCGTCGATCCTCGCCAGCACTTCGATCCCCACTTCTTCGGCTGTTGCTTCGGCAGCGTTGGCGGCAAGCTGGAAGCCCTCCACCTGCGTGGCGAAGATAACCACACTCTCCCAGGCTCCCTCCTCGCCGTAGAGCATCCCGTAGGCACCCAGGCCTTCGTCCAGGCCTTGCGCACGGAAGATGGGCTCGTCGGGGCTTCCGCCAATGTTCTTGGGAATCGACCCACCATGCACAGTCGGCATCAACGGCCGATCCTGCTCTTCGAGCAGCGACAGGACGTAGTCCCGGTAGGTCCGATACTCGTGCGCCGGGCTGATGAGGATGTCGACCTCGTTCTGATCAAGGAGCGTTCGGGCAGCTTGACCTTCACCGACCGTTCCCGAGTCCTCGTGGAGGAGTTCGATGGGACGCCCGAGCGGGGGATCCTGGTTGATGATCTCCTCAACCGGGAAGTCGAGGTCGTGGCTCAGGCATTGACCGACGGCCCCGAATGAACCTGTGTAGTAGGCCAGCTCACCAGCGACGATGGGTTCGCCATCGGATGGCTCCTCTGCGCCACCGTCCTCGGGGGCTTCGGTGGTATCTGAGCTTCCTTCGGTCGTGTCAGTGGCCCCGGCAGTCGTCTCGGTTCCACCGTCGGTGGTGCCTGAACTTCCTTCGGTCGTGTCAGCGGCCTCGGCAGTCGTCTCGGTTCCATCGTCCGTGGTTTCCGGCTCCTCACCAGCATTGCCGTCGCCACCGCCGCAGGCGGCGACGACGAGAGCCATTACCGCCAACAGCGCCACCAACCGGCTCCATCTCGATATTCGTGTCCTCATTGGTCGTTCTCCTTCGATTGTGAACCCTCCTGTAGAGCTCATATCCGGTAGCCTTCTCGCAGTTGTTCCATGGTCACGTGTTCAGTGTCGATAGCCTCCGACCCCTCCCCAAGGCTGAGAACCATCACTCGATCAGCCACCTCGAGTGCCTTGGTGGCGTTCTGCTCGGCGAGGATGATGCTGACCCCACGGGTGTCGTGGATCTCGACGATCTTCTCAAAGAACAGTTCGACGTAGAGGGGAGACAGACCCGCCGTCGGCTCATCGAGAAG
Source organism: Acidimicrobiia bacterium (assembly GCA_009377735.1). Lineage (GTDB taxonomy): Bacteria > Actinomycetota > Acidimicrobiia > Spongiisociales > ZC4RG35 > WHTL01. The sequence continues at coordinate 12,780 of WHTL01000017.1, read as the reverse complement.
CAGGACAGTTGGATCCTGCATGAGGGCGCGTCCAGCAGCCAGCATGCGAGACTCGCCTCCGCTTAGGGTGCCGGCGAGTTGTTCCCTTCGTTCGGCGAGGTCTGGAAACACGCCGATCACTTCATCCAGACGTTCCTGACGCGATCGGTCTCCGATCATCGCTCCCACGTGGAGGTTGTGCATGACCGTCAGATCGGGGAAAACGGCATGCTCCTGTGGTACATAGCCGATCCCGCGGCTTGCCATTTCCCACGGCGGAAGGGTGGTGACATCTTCGCCGTTCAGGTGGAGCTCGCCGTCCATGAGCGGCAGCACTCGGGCGAGTGTCGCCAACAGAGTGGTCTTACCGGCCCCGTTAGCTCCCAACACGGTGAGGATCTCCCCGTCGACGGAGAGGTCGAGATCCTTGATTACCTCGATTCCCGAGTAGCCGCTGCGGATGCCGTTGGCCTCAAACATGGGCGCCGCCCAGGTATTTTTCCGCCACGATGTTGTGCGAGCGAACCCATTCGGGGTCGCCCTGGAGCAGCACTTCTCCCTCGGCCATGAAGTGCACGTAGTCTGTGACGTCCCAGACGATCCTCAGGTCGTGCTCGACTATCACCACGGAGATGTTGTCGGTCCGGGCCCGTTCTCTGACTAGGTCCATAACCAGATCCGAGAGTTCGTCTGGAAGCCCTGCCGTGGGCTCGTCTAGAAGCAGCAGTCGGGGTCGCATGAGCAGGCAGCGGACGATGTCGAGAAGCTTCTTCTCGCCGGTGGAACGTGCGAAACGACTGGGATCATCGAACCCGAAGTAGTCGAGGTAGTAGCGGATCTCCTCTTCGTGGTCGCTGAAGAGGCCCGGCTCCCGATAGATCTGCCACGGATGCTCGTCCGACGGTTCCGCCACGCTGAGCAGGAGCGAATCCCAGATCGTGAGACGGTCGAAGTCTTGGGTGACTTGATTGCTCTTCACTACCCCCAATCGGGGAATGGCATGGGCGGGCATTTTCGACAGCACCTTTGGGTCCTCCCCATCGGCAGGTAGGAAGGTGACGGTGCCACCGTCGAGAGAGACGGCATGCATGATCACCCGCATCAGGGTGGTCTTGCCCGCCCCGTTCGGGCCGATCAGACCCTCGATGGGGTGGTTGCAGAACATAAGGTCGTCGATATCGACGACGACACGCCCTCCGAAGTGCTTGGTTGCGCCTTTCACGTGGAGGCGAGGGCGCGGCCGTTCATCGACGGAGGCGGAGCTGACGGACGTGGTGGCCGGCTGAGACTCAGTCGCCATACATACTCCTCGATAGCTTTTCCCGTCGCATATCCCCCAGAAGACCGAACGGACGGAAGATGAGCATGAGGATTAGAGCTGCGCCGAACAGCACCTCGCGTAGAACAGGAAGAGCCTGGCCACTCCAATCTGCCGGAATCGGGGCATACGCCTGGATGACCACATCGAAGAGACCCACAGTTAGCAGGACGCCAATGACGGCACCCCACACTCGCGCTGATCCGCCAAGGACGAGTCCCACGATCGCGGCGAGGGTCACCTCGACACCGATCTCAAGGGGTGATAACAGGTGAACCATCACGCCGTAGAGGCCACCCAGGAGCCCCATCAAGGCAGAGCTGAAGGCAAACAGCCAAAGCTTGGTTCTGAAGGTACGCTTGCCAAGACTCCGGGCGAGAGGCTCGTTTGCGCCTAGCGCAATCAGGAGACGCCCGTAGGGCGCCCGATGGACTCGGGAGACGTAATAGAGAATGGCGGCAACCACCAGTATGACAACACCGAGCCAGGTGATCTCGTTGGCCTTGATGGTGCCGAGGTCGTAGGGAAAGTTGAGGCCGCCCATCCCGAAGGTGCCGCCGGTGAGCTCTTCTTGGGTAGTCGCCAGGATGACGACGATCGTGGCGAACCCCAGAGTGCCAACCAACTGACCATCAACATCCAGATCGGCGATCAACCAGCCCACGATGAGGCCTGCCAGGCCCGCTACAGCGGTACCAAACACCAGCGAGATGAGAAATGGAAGGGGCTCGCTCAATGACCAGTCCACTCGCACCCACAGCACCCCGAAGGCGTACATACCGATACCCCAGAACCCGACCACGCCAAAGTTGCCGATCTCGGCTAGCCCCAGCTGGAGGTGAAGCAACAGGGCGAGGCCGATGATGTTGACGACCAGGAACAGGCCGACGATGAGGAAGCCTGGGATCGACTCGAGCATCAGTGTCCTGTCCGGTGGGTTCGCTTGAAATTTCGGAGAGCAATTTTCGCTCCTGGCAAGGACACACAACGACCGACGTACGTTCCCATGAGCCTGCCGTTATGGAAACGTATGTCGGGGGGCACCCGCTGCGGTGCGTCGAGGCGGAGGACGCAGCCAGGGGTGAAAAGGGCCGTCGAAACACACGCATGATCTGCCGGACAGGGCACTCTAAACCTTCCCCATCTCGGGGACGCGGGTGCGTCGCCACTTCAGAAAGAGCATGAATGCGACGATTAGCACCAGTTGGGCGTAGAGGCGCTGGCCGAACTGGAGGGTGACCGCCGTCAGCGCCACTCCGGTGACGGCACCCACGACGATGACGTTCCTCAAGTTCTTCGAGCCGGCGACCAAGACCACGAGGAGGATGAAGAGAAATTCCTCCCATCCAAGATATGGACGGGCCGACGAACCCACACCGTAGAAGGCTCCGGCCAGACCACCGATAGCCCCCGCAAGAAACCAGATCATGACGGTCACTGCGAGCGGGCGGATGCCACTCACCTGTGCCAGGTCTTCGTCGCTGGCGAGAGCTCTGATCTTGAGCCCATAACTCGACCTCTGGATGAACCAAGATATGAGGATCGCGAGGATGAAGACACTCACGAGGGCCAAGATACGGAAGGAACTCACCCCAACTCCCATGATCTCGACCGCTCCCGGCAACGGCACGTCGTAGTACCGGTTGGCGTAGCCGAAGATGAACTGGAGGCCGTAGCGGAGGAGGATGGAGAGACCGAACGAGATGATGATCATTTCCAGCACGCCGGCATTGCGCCGCTTGGCAGGACGGAAGACGACGAAGTAGGTGCCGACGCTGACGAGTCCGGCCAGAAGACCGGCAGGAATGAGACTCCCATAGAAACTCGCCCCGAAGTTGGTGTTGACCCACATTCCCAAATAGGCACCAAGGGTGACCGTCTCCGAGTACGCCACATTGATGAGGCCGGTCAGACGGTAGAGGAGGGCGAATCCAATGGCGGCTAGCACCAGGGGTGCCTGCTCGGTGAGACCAATCACGAGCGCATCCCCGAGAAGATCCATCAGCAGGCAACCCCCGAAGGCGGCACCCCGACTCGGATCTTCGAGAATCGATTATTGAACATTTGGACTGGGACGGTAATCGATTGCTGTCTGGAATGCGAGCAAAATCCGAATAGCTTCCTCCAAGTGTTGACCGGGCTGACACCCTCCCGGTAGAGTCATTCTCGATAATCGATCATTCAAATAGGAGATCACATGAGAGTTTTGGATCGGTTCAACCTCGATGGCCGGGTAGCCGTCATCCCTGGTGGAAGCGGTGCTATCGGATCTTCACTTGCGATCGGGCTCGCCGCAGCCGGGGCGAAAGTGTCAGTGATCGGCCGCAATTCCGATCGAGTGGAAGAGGTCGTGAAGACGGTGGCCGATCAAGGTGGGGACGCGCTGGGAGTCACGGCTGATGTCACCATCGAAACCGACGCCCAACGAGCGGTCGACGAAACCGTCGCGAGCTTCGGACAAGTTGACATCATCGTCAATGCTGTGGGAGGCGGGGCGGGAGAGGTTCTGCATCACGCCGAGGCATATCCTCAGAAGGACTGGGACTGGATCTTCGATCTGAATGTGCGAAGCACCCTTCTTCCCACTCAGGCCGCGGTACGAGCGATGATCGAAGCGGACGAAGGCGGCCGGGTCCTGAACATCTCGTCGGTACGCGGACAACTTGGTATCAATGCGGGATATTCCGCCTATGTTGCGGCCAAAGGGGCAGTAGATTCCCTCACACGCCAGTGGGCGACCGAGTGGGCCAAACACTCAATAACGGTGAATGCCATCTCTCCGACCTTCGTAGACACACCGCAGGTTGCGATGCTTCTTGACGACCCCGACTTCAAGGCAGGAATAATCAATCGAGTCCCCCTGCGACGGATAGGCGAAACCGACGACCTCCTGGGTGCCGCCCTCCTCTTCTGCTCAGATGCCTCGGCATTCATAACGGGACAAATCCTCACCATCGACGGCGGACTCACCGCCACCCAATAGTCAGCCAGCGGAGACCTCTAACCATGCAACAGATCACCAGCAGAATCATGACCGAAACCGGCATCAGGGGCTGCAACCCCAGCTATGTCATTACGTCGGACGGGGTGGTCGTGATCGACACTCCACAGCTTCCGACGCGGGCACTCGCAATGCGGGAGGAGGCAGAGTCCCATGGGCCGATTCGCTACATCGTGAATACCGAGCACCATGTAGACCACATCTTCGGCAACTATTTCTTCAAAGGCTCCGGTCTCGTCGTGCATCACCAGGGCGTGTACGACAACTTCATGGTGGTGACCGACGATCTGGACCCCTACGCCTACGCTCTAGAGGCAATTCCCACTGACGATCCCGACGGGGAGGCCATCTTCCCAGAGCGGGAGGCGTATTATTCCGATCCGAATAAGGGTCAGATCGTCTTCACTGGCGACGTCACTCTCCAGGTCGGCGACCGCACCTTTAGTTTGTTGCACACTCCGGGTCATACCCCGGGGCAGATTGCAGTACACGTACCGGAGGAAAAAGTCCTCTTCACTGGCGACACGATCTTCAAGGATTGCCAAACGTGGCTGATGACATCCGACCTGGACCAATGGCTCGAGTCGCTAGCGCGAATCGAGAAACTCGACTTCGACTACCTTGTCCCGGGCCACGGTGAGGTGACCGACAAGTCGTACGTAGCGGTTCAGCGCGCCATGCTGCTCGAGTGGAAGGCTGCCGTCGCGACCGCAGTCGCCAAGGGTTGGTCACGGGAAGAGACAATCGCCAAGGTCAACTTTGCGGAGCGGTATCCAGTAGACGTTGGCCAAGGTTACATGATGGACCACATCCAGACTCTGAACGCCGCTTCCTTATACGACAAGCTCTCCTCCGAGTGAAGTATGGTTTAGGTTGGCTCCGCGTGACGAGGCGTGTCGTCTAACACGTCGGACCGGTTGGCGTGTTCGACAGATCACTCCGGGTCGGTCGGCGTCGCGAAGACATGTCGGATCTCGCGACCCTTACGCCACGTAACGGGCGGGCGGGAACGAGACGCGTGGCAGGTCGCCCTGCCACGGTGACCACAATCTCTTCGCCAGCCTCGACTCGACGCACGAGCTCAGGTGCCTGCTGTCGCATTTCTCGAAGTCCGACCTGATCACTCATATGTGCACCGTAGTGCAAGTGCTATGGCACCGAGGTTCTAAGTCTCGCCTGCTTCATCATTGGCTGACCGGGGGAGGTAGACAGATACGTATACAGTTTGTAGACTGGTGCCATGGCGTCAACTACCACCATTCGCGTTGACACTGATACCCATGCTGCCCTGGTAGAAATGAGCAAGTCCAGCGGGAAGTCCCTCGTGACCACTGTGCGTGAAGCTGCCGAGGCGTTACGGCGGACCCGTTTCGCCCACCAGGTAACCACCGAACTGGCAGAGCTTCGTTCCGATCCCGATGCGTGGATCGAGTATCTTGGTGATGCAGAAGCGACATCGGTAGCCGATGGCATCGACAGATGAGATCTGGCTGACCGACTTCGGGGAACCCTATCCGGGGGAACCAGCATGGCATAGACCGTCACTGGTCATCGGACCACCAGACACGTTTGGACTTTCATTCCCTTTTGTGGTGCTTCTTCCGATGACAACGACCAGCCGCGGTCTCTCTATTCACATCGAGGTTGAACCGTCAGTCGATAACGGCCTCGACGAAACGTCGTACGTTCAGTGCGAACTGATCCGCTCCGTGAATGCGCAGCGGTTGACTCACCTGTTAGGGAGCATCGAAACGCACCTGTCAGTCCAGGTGAAGGAAGTCGTGCGCACCATCCTCGGCTATTGACGTCCAACAAGCGCCTCACGGGTGTGACTTGCCCGCGTTTCGGGAACCCGCCCCTCCGGCGGAGGAAATGGGAATCGCACTCCCCTACGCGGTGACTGGACGGGACTGCAGCAGATATAGCTCTCCGTCCTCAAATGCCCACTCGACGTCTTGGGGACCACCAAAGATCTCTTCGGTCTTGGCGCCTAGTTTCACCAACGTCTGCAAGTCTGATTCGTCGAGAACCTGGCGGGATGCTTGTTGGTCATCGAGCTCGACTTCCTCGGTTCCACCGTCCGGGCGACGCACAACCATCATCTGCTGACGAGCCTTACGCACCTTCTTTACGTCACCGGTCCGGCTCACGAGGTATTGGTCCGGAATCACGGCACCGGAAACGACGGCCTCGCCCAACCCGTAAGCAGCCTCAATGAGCATCTGATCCCGCCGCCGCCTCACGGGGTCGATCGTGAACATCACTCCGGCTTTGTCGGCGTTTAGCTGATGTTGGACCACGACCGCCATCCCGAGATCGGACAGTGACCCCTTGAGTCTCCGGTAGAACAGGGCACGGGTGCCGAAAAATGACGCCCAACAGGCGCTGACCGAACGGAGCACCTGTTCATCACCTTTCACGTTCAGGAAGGTCTCTTGTTGCCCGGCGTAACTCGCACTCTCGCCGTCCTCGGCGCAGGCACTAGAACGAACAGCCACCCCGCCCCCAGCATCGAGTTCGGCGTACGCCATGCCAATCTCCTGCGCCATGGTGCCGGTCACCGGAGAGTCGAGCACCAACGACTGCAACATCTCCGCCGCATCCTGAGCATCATCGTCGCTGCGAATATCCGCCAACACCTTCTGAACTTCCTGGTGGTGACCAGACTCGGCAAGGGCTTGTTCCAGGGCGGTTGCCGGCACAATGAAGCCAGGTGGCACCGGCAGATCGGCGTTGGTCAGGGAAGCGAGGCTGGCCCCCTTCCCACCGGCGATTTCGACACTCTGACAAGCAACCTCGGAGAACCAGAGAACCGAGTCGGAAAGCTGGGTCGTCATTCAGACCCTCGGGAAGCCGATCCATGGGTGGACTCATAATGTCTGAGTACAAGCTCCTCGGCTTCTTTCGAGTGCGCCCTAATCACCTCGGCTGCCCGATCCGGATCCCGAGACTCCAGGGCCTCAAGGATGGGGAGGTGCCGGTCGCCCAGCCACACCAGGTCGATGCCGGGTGCAGTGGCGGTGAGATAAGTCCGAGCCATCGGTTCCAGAAGTGACCACGTCCAGACCAGAGAACGGTTGCCGCATGCTTCCATGATCGCCTGATGAAACTGGGTGTTGATCGTGGCATGCTGGTGCGTGTCTCCGTCGCGCGCAGCTTCCTTCATCTCTTCGATGAGTCGACGCAGGTCCTTCAATGTTGAGTCGGTGATCCGCTCCGCGGCCCAGCGGGCCCCTATCGCCTCCAGCTCCCCCCGAACGGCCATCGCCTCGACCAACTCGCTCTTGGAAGGTTCACGAACGGAAGCCCCACGAAATGGGGCAACCTCGATGATCCCCACGCTCGCTAGGTCACGGAGAGCCTCTCGTACCGGCGCCTGGCTGACGCCGAGCTGTTTGGCCACCCGGGTCTCCACGATCCTTGAGCCCGGTTGCAGCTCGCCCTCGAGAATCCACTGCAGGATCCGATCCTTGACCTGAGTACTAAGAACCTCCCGGTTGAGGTCATCACCACCCGGGCCGACCTCTGCGCTCATGTAGTGAAAAGGTCGGACGTTGGTATCTCCCGTTCTTCATGATCGGCGGCCAGGATCTCCACCACGCCGGTCGAGCCGTTCACGCGTAGCTTGTCGCCCGACTTGATCTTCTGGGTGGCAACCGACGAACCGATCACCGCCGGAATGCCGAACTCCCGGGCAAGGACTGCCGGGTGCGATGCCGTTCCCCCTGCATCGGTCACCAGGCCTCCGATCTTTGTGAACAGGACTACCCAGGCCGGGTTGGTCATCTGGCAGACCAAGATATCGCCCTTCTCGACTTCGTCGAACTCGTCGACGCTCAGGACTACCTTCGCGGTCCCGGTTATCACGCCGGGTGATGCGGCGAGACCCGCGACCTCATCTTCAGACTCCGACTGTTCGATATACAGACGTTCGGGGAATCCCCACAGACCGATGTAGGGAAACTCCAGGGCTGATTCGGTCGCAGTCCCGATCCAGTCCCGTGGCCGCACCTCGTAGGCTTCTTCGCGCTCGTCTTTCCGTTCCGAAACAATGCTTCTGGCATCGAAGCCAACCGGGTCGGCCATGAACCTGCGAAGTTCGTTATAGCGGAGAAAGATGACGTCATCCGGTTCGTCGATCTCGCCCATCTCCACCAGCTTCCGACCGATGGAAACCAGGACGAGCCGAAGGTGTGCGTTGGTGCCCTGGTCAATGTAGAAGTGATGATCCGGGGTCAAAGGCGCCATCTTTAGATTGATCTCGTTGGCGGCCTGCATCTTCTCCAGATCCTCACCTTCCAATCCTTCCAGGAGCTCCTGAGAGGCTGCCTCGATGTCATCGGCAAGCTCTGTGACCCGCAAGGGATAGTCGTAGTCTGTCTCGATGTAGCCCTTGATCACCTCGATGGCCGGCTCGGGTCTCTCGAAGCGAGTCGGGAAGATGAACTCATGGCTCCAAACGGCATGCCAACCGAATTCACGTTGATAGGGAGTCAGCCTCTCTTCGATGAACCGTTGCCCTCGCGGGGAACCCTGCAGGGCGGTCATCACGTCCACACCCGTCTCCCGTTCGAAGCTCGCTGAGAGCTCATCGTCGGCGACGATCTCCTCTTTCATCTTCCAGAGTGCTTCGATCGAATCCCAGTTGCGATCCTCCGCGGAATTCTGGAGACGTCCCAGCAGTGCCTGGTCAACCTCTCCTCTGATCTCCTCCACCACCGCCTGGAGATTGAGGGTCGCTGAGAGTTGGGCGAAGTTCAGCATCCAGTGGATCTTCCAATGACGATCGTGGATATCGATGGCATCCTCGAGTATCGTGGCCCACTCCATTAGGGGAATCTGGTCCCAGGCATCGACCTTGCTCTCGAGGTACTCGAAGTTACGCTTCATCTCAGGAACGAGACGGTGCTCCCACCAATCGGCGAAGTTCTCTCCATACGTTGGAAGCACCGCATTGAGGTAGGCTCCCATCTCCTCGGCATACTTGGGATCGTCCTTGGGTACGCGGGGGACATAACGAAACCCATATTCCATGGCATTGACTGGTTCGCTCGCATCGGCCGGTATGGCCGCCGTGTACAGGTAGCCGTTGACATTCTTGGCAATCCAGTCAGCGGCAAACGGAGTCCCAAACCGCCTGAACATGTGGTCGCAGGTGAGCCACCAACCGCCGATATCGAAGTACATCGGAGAAAGGGGTTGAGGACAATGCAGATCGTCGAAGAACCAGAAGAGGCGGCTCTCCTCGTCGGACTCCCACTCGACCGGGAACTCCTCATCACCGAGAAACTGCTTGATCACATCTGTGGCCTCGGCCATCGTTCTCCTCTCGATCATCCGCTAGCCGTCCGAGCTTGAACGCCCCCGGGCATCCCAACCGGCGGATTAGTCCCGTGTCGCTCTACTCGATAATCGATTACCGCACAATAGGATCGGGCTGTTCGCGACGTCAAAGCCTCGACATCGCCAGTGCCTGGCCACGTCACTTCTGTGTATGAAAACTTGCCCCCACGCGTCAAAAACACTCACAGAACGGGGAATCCACGTCGTCTTCACTACGACGGGCCCAAGTCAGTCAATTTCCGCTCTTTGCAGGGTTCCGCTGTAGTCGAGGAACACCGTCTTGATCTCGGTGAACTGCTCGATGGCCGACTTCCCCGATTCCCGATGGCCATTGCCGGTGCTCTTGACACCACCAAACGGCAGATGAATCTCACTACCGATGGTCGGGGCGTTCAGGTAGGCGAGACCCGACTCAAACTCTGCGATTGCCGACAGGGCCCGTCCGACATTCTGCGAGTAGACGGCTGCTGAAAGTCCGTAGTTGGTTCCGTTGGCGACCTCGATCGCCTCCTCATCTCCATCGACGCGCAACACGACAACCGTTGGCCCGAAGATTTCCTCTTGTGCGATCCTCATCTGGGGGTTGGCATGATCGAAGAGAGTGGGCGCATAGAAGTAGCCGCCGTCGAGGCCCTCTTCCAGCTTCTCACCACCTACCAGGAGCTCGGCCCCCTCGTCGATCCCGATGGATGTGTATGAATGGACTCGATCCAGCTGGCGGGAGTTGATTATCGGTCCCACATTGACGTTCTCGTCGAGAGCGTCGCCGACGACCAACTCGCCCATTCGTTTTTGCAGACTGTTCACGAGTTCGTCCGCGACCTTGTGATCTACTACGACCCGACTACTGGCGGTGCAGCGTTGCCCGGCGGTCGAGAATCCGCCCCAGAGCACACCGTCCACCGCCTCGTCGAGATCGGCGTCATCGAACACGACAACCGCGTTCTTGCCCCCCATCTCCAGCGAAACGTGTTTCAGGGCCTGTCCGGCAGTCGCAGCAATTGTCCGCCCGACCTTCTGGGAACCGGTGAAGGAGATCATCTCGACGTCGGAGTGCTCGACGAGGGGTTGCCCAGCCGCATCACCGAAGCCGGTGACCAGATTGGCGACACCCGGTGGCACCCCGGCCTCTTCCAATATCTCGAACAGGCGGACCGCACAGAGGGGGGTGTCCTCCGCAGGTTTCACCACCACCGCGTTTCCACAAACGAGTGCAGGAAACAGCTTCCAGGCCGGCATCATCACCGGAAGGTTCCAGGGGGTGATGATCCCCACCACCCCGACCGGTTCCCGACGAGTCATCGCCATCCGATTTGGCAAGCCGGATGGCACCGTCTCCCCAAACATTCGGAGGCCTTCCCCCGCCATATATCGGCCCGAAGTGATCGCGCCCTGGATGTCGTAGCCCGAATCGACCAGTGTCTTCCCCATCTCGCGAGTTATCAGCTCGGCAAGCTCGGACTTGCGCTCCTGCAATAGAAGAGCAGCTCGCTCAATGATCTCGCCTCGTTTAGGGGCCGGCACCTTACGCCATTCCCTTTGGGCGCGGCGAGCGGCCTGCACGGCATCATCGATATCGTCCCCGGTGCTGGCCTGGAACTCGCCCACGACCTCACTGGGATGGGCCGGATTCCTGCTCTCGAACGTCTCGCCTGATCGCGACGGGCGCCACTCGCCATCGATGTAGTTCAGATAGGTGGTCATGGGTAGCTACCTCCACGTCTAGAAGACTGGAACATATGGTCGATCATCGTCCAGAGAAGTCTGGTGGCCGCTTCTCGAAGAAGGCACGGGCGCCTTCCAGCATGTCATCGGAGGAGAAGATCCGCTCCGACGCATCCAGTTCGGCTGCCATGCCCTCGTCCAGTGGGACATCCCCAGCCAGGTCGATCGCCGCCTTTGCCTCTCGCACTGCCTTCGGGCCCCTCTCGGCGATGGTGGCTGCAATCGACGACGCAACCTCCACAGCCTGGCCAGGAGGGGTCACCCGATTGACGAGTCCGATCCGCTCCGCCGCTTCAGCACTCATGATCTCCCCGGTGAGGATCATCTCCTTGGCCCTGGCCGGACCGACGAGGCGCGGCAACCGTTGCGTACCCCCCGACCCGGGTATCACCCCAAGACGCACCTCGGGTAAGCCCAGCCGTGCTCTTTCATCAGCAACCCGGAGATCACAGCACAGGGCCAGTTCCAAGCCACCACCCAAGGCGTCGGCTTGCAATGCAGCGATGGTCGGAACGGGAAGCTTGGCCAATCGGCGATACACCGCCTTCTCGAGTAGGAGCTTCCCCTCCCCCACCCGGCCATGGAGGGATTCGAACTCCTTGATATCCGAGCCGACGCAGAAGGCGCGATCGCCGCTGCCTGTTACCACTACGGCCCGGATTCGGTCGTCCTGCTCCAATTCGCCCAATGCCCGATCGAGTGCCCGCGTCACTTCCAGACTGATCAGGTTGAGGGGCGGATTCTGGAGCCGCAATGTGGCTACCTGACCTGATTCGATGCCAACTAGGTCGCCGCTCATGAGCTCCCTCCGAACGTGTCGACCAGACCCATCGGCTCGGGGCGATAAAGGCGAGTGTCCATCCGGCCCAGTTCCTCGGCGATGCGGGGAGCGAAACCCATGTGGGCAATCACGTCCGTTTCAGGGTCGACCCCTTCGGCTACCTCCACCAAGACCACCTCGCCATCGGTGAGACGGAAAACGGCTCGCTCCGTGATGAAGTAGACATCTTGTCCTCGTTGAGTTGCCACTCGGCCACTGAAGCTCACCTCCTCAACCTCGTCCACAAACTTCTGGAGTTTGCCCTCCTGGGTGATGTTGATCCGCCCGTCGTTGACCTCGGCAGCGAATCCCGACGCGGTCAGCGTCCCTACGAAGCAGATCCGGCCGGTTTGAGCGCTGATGTTGGGGAATCCTCCCGGTCCACGAAGGCGCCCCGGGAACTTGTGCACATTTACGTTGCCATGGCGGTCCACCTGAGCGAAGGAGAGACTGGCGATATCGAGGCCACCCCCGTCGTAGAAGTCGAACATATACGGCTGATCGATCATGGCCTGGAAGTTGAAACCCGCTCCACCCTCATTACCGGCTACCGGCACGCCGCCAAAGATCCCTTGCTCGACAGTCAAAATCAGT
>WHTL01000380.1 GCA_009377735.1 Acidimicrobiia bacterium | reverse complement strand
TGCACACGCTGTTCGTGAGCGACCTCGACACCATCGTGGACGAGATCGTCGGGCGCGGCCTGCAACCGACCAAACGGGAGACGTACGACGACGGAGTGCGCAAGGTGACGTTCCACGATCCCGACGGCAACGAGATCGGATTCGGCGGGGGTCCCCTCGAACCAGAGGTTTGAGCGACTGGGTCAAACGCAAAAGACACCAAGGATTGAGGGGTTGGGAACGTTGCACATCAATGTATCACCTACGATGCAGAAGATGCGCACCACTGTCGATCTCCCTCCCGCCCTCCACCGACGCGCCCGATTCGTAATGATATAGTCAAAGAGTTATCTTTATTCTGGATCTTGCTGCTGTGCACAAATGGGACCGAGCGTTGAAATGGCCGTTCAATCCCCTCCGATGAGCATCCTCGAGATATGTGTCGTCGGGATCATCGTGTTCGGTGCGGCACTAATCCAGGGTGGAATCGGGTTTGGCTATGCGGTAATGGTCATCCCACTGCTCAGGCTGATAGACCCCTCCCTGACACCGATTCCACAGATATTTCTAGCTCTCACCTTGGCCGTGGCGGCAGCATGGCGGGAGCGCTCGTCTTTGGTTACGACGAATATGGGCTGGCTAATGGCGGGTCGCGTCCCCGGATCCATGATCGGTGCGTGGATCCTCACCGTGGTTGCAGTCTCAACCCTGGACATCATCATCGCGCTTGTGGTCTTGGCGGGTATCACGATCGTGGCCTGGCGAGAGCCATGGGAGGCCCGGCCCACCATCTGCCTGGTGACCGGTGTCGCCTCGGGAATCATGGGGACTACCTCGGCGATGAGTGGACCACCTATCGCCCTCCTCTATCATGGAAGCGACCGGGGAGAGGCGCGGGCGAGTCTCGGCGCCATATTCGCGGTGGGTGGGTAGTGAGTGTGGTCGTCCTGTCCCTTGCTGGAGCGGTGAGGTGGGATCATCTACGTATAGCCGGTGCTCTTGCCCTCCCTACCTGGCTCGGATTCGCCGTCAGCTCACGCTTCATCCGCTACCTCGACGAACGTTTACTCAGGCGCGGAGTTTTCGTCGTCTCGTCGGTAGCGTCCGTAGTCCTACTCACCCGGGGGATCTTGGGATGAACCTGCCTCATCGTCCTGGACCACTGCGGTTGCCTCTATCTCGACCATCAGATCCGGGTGAAGTAGTTCGCTCGTCCCGACAAATGCGGAGGCGGGACGTATGTCTCCGAACACCTCACCGTGGGCTCTTCCCGCTTCCTCCCAAAGGGACATATCGGTGAGAAACACCCGTGTGCGGATGACATCTTCCACCCGACCACCTAGTTCCTCGATGGCAGCCTGGATCACCTCGATGCAGTATTTGGTCTGGCCGTACAAGTCCCCCGCGGCAACCACCACTCCCCCGGGCGCCGACGCCGAGGTTCCCGCCACCTCGATAAGGTTTCCGATTCGCACCGCCCGTGAGTATCCCACCTGAGACCAAACCCGTTCCGAGGGGACAGATGTCCGTTCCATGCTTTCTCCCATCATTCGCGTTCCAGCCAGCGAGCCTCCGAGCCCGCCGGTCCGTAGACCCAATAAACGACCAGCGGGCTATCGGGCCCTGCGGTAGTGAGATGACGGAGATGGGGTGGTGTTACGAGCACCGAGCCGGTGGCCACCGGAATCTCCTCATCCTCGATCGTGATACTCCCCGAGCCTCGCAGGATCATGGCGAACTCCTCAGCGCGATGAGAGTGCTCTGGTACGGAAAAACCTGCTGGTAAGGCGGCGATGCCCCAGGCCATGTCCTCGGAGTTCCCCAGTTCGGGTGAGCTCTGCACCGCCAGAACCCTTCCTTCGATCAGGGGTAGGTCGTCGGTGCCCTGTCCCGATTCGAGAACAGCGAGAGCCCCATCGGCCAACGATTGGAGGTCTCGCACTACATACTTGCTCATTGAACGCTCCTCATTTGGTCACTGAGAACCCGCCATCGACCTTCACAACCTCACCCGTCACGAACGAAGCCCGGTCCGACAAAAGAAACTCCACCACCTCAGCGATCTCCCCTGGCTCGGCAAACCGCTCCATGGCGTGTCCCTTACGACGTTCCTCGGCGTCGTAGACGCCTTGCTCGATCGCCTTGCGGACCATGGACGTGTTGACATATCCGGGGGCAACCGCGTTGACGCGGATGTCGTGTGGGGCCCACTCCACAGCCAGGGTCCGTGTCAAGGCGCCGATACCTGCCTTGGCGACTGCATAGGCCATTCGACCGGGCCACCCGAAGTCCATCGCCACCGAGGAGAAGTTTACGATTGCCCCACCTTGGCCGCCTTCGACCATCACATTGGCGGCTGCCTGGGCCGCGTAGAAGGAGCCATCGAGATGCACTCCCAGAATGGAGTGCCATTCTTCAGGGGTCACCTCAAGGCTGGGAGCAGCATGGTGGTTGCCCGCCGCATTGACCAAACCCGTCAGACGATGGCCCCGGGCGGCATCCGCAACTGCGGCGCCCACTGCTCCGTGATCGGAGACATCGCAGGGAAATGCGCTGGCTCTCTCACCGAGAGTCTCGGCGGTATCGGAGAGGGTGGCGGCGTCGAAATCGATCAGACCAACCACTGCGCCAGGCTGGCGGTCCAGGATCATTTCTGCAACCGCCTTCCCGATCCCGCTCGCGCCACCGGTAATCACCACGCCTTGGCTACCCATTGCTTCTCCACCGACTCACCGAGATCGGGAGCTTGATCCGTTGGCGGATTCCCATCAGTGCACCCCAGATGCCGTCACGTGATCAAACATAGCGCTGAGCTCAGGGGCGGGGGAGGCCTTCACCTCCTCGATGGAGGCGGCCACCTCGGCGGTGACCCTTTTATCCAGGGATTGCAAATCCTCCGCACTGAGAACACCCTCCTCGACCAGGCGATCACCCAGGATCGTGAGCGGGTCGCGCTTCAGCCAGGCGTCGAGCTCGCCGGGGCGACGGTATGGCGCGGTGTCACTTCTCGAGTGACCCACATAGCGATAGGTCTTAACCTCGACGAACCGAGGCGACGAGTCCCGACGGACCGTTTCGAGTTCCTCACCGAGCTCGGCGACGAGAGTGTCCACATCCTGGCCATCGACAGCCCTCGAAGGCAGGTCGTAGGCTGCTGCGCGACGATGAAGGTCTTCGTAGGGTGTGGTTCGATCGATGCGGCTGTACTCACCGTACAGGTTGTTCTCGCACAGGAAAAGGACGGGAACATCCCACACCTTGGCGAGGTTGAGCGCTTCGTGGAAGGCACCGATATTCGTGGAACCATCTCCGAACACTGCCACTCCGACGCCGCTGCTATCTCCCGTTCTTCGACCGATGGCCGCACCCACGGCGACGGGGATGCCGGCACCAACGATTGCGAAGGTCGGAAGAAGCCC
>WHTL01000377.1 GCA_009377735.1 Acidimicrobiia bacterium | reverse complement strand
GGATGACGGCCTTGCGGGCCGTCTTGGCCATCTTCTTGTCGGTCAGGGTGTCACCTAGGGCTGCCAGCACCGTCGCCGTGTCGTCGTTGTCGACCCGCCAGAGCCGGTCCAACAGCTCTGTCCCGCCCCCCAGCTCCTCCCATGCAGCGACCAGAGCCTCCGGTCCCGCTTCTACGAACCGGGCGAGCGCCGCCACGATATCGGGGGCGGGGTCATCGCGGGTCACCTCGAGAGCAGGGACCGTGGGCGCGTCGACCATACCCGTCTCTGGCAGATGGTTCTGTACCATCCACGCCCCGAATGGGGTCATCGACACCGTCCCGCCGTGCCACTCCTCCCCGCCGTACTTTCCCATCTCGGTGTGGCCGCCATACCGGGTGAGAAGCCCAGACATTTCCATCACCTTGACGATTCGATCGGCGTCCCAGCGTGCGCTCAGCCGTCGACGCTCGGGCGTGTTCCAACCCGGATCAGTGCTCCCCATTTCATCTACGGACATCAACAGGTCGACGATTGCCTCGAAGGCGAGGTCCCCCTCATAGAGTCCGGCGAGTAGGGGGATGACGGCGGCGTCCGACGCATTGAATGGCCCGTCGCCCAACAACATGGTCATAGGACCCACAGAGAAGACCGTCTGGGCCGCCGGCGTCATCACCACCAGGGGGTCGGTCGCACGTTTCAGCCAGGCCTTGGTGGCCGACATGCGGTTGTTGCCCACCTTGACGGCGCCGGTCTCCCGGGCCCACCACTCGATCATGTCCAACCACACCAGCTCGGTGGCTGACTGGGTTTTGAACGGTCGGTCACCGATTACCTCGTCCATGACGTCGTCGGTCTCCAACAGTTCGATCAGGCTCCGAGCATCGGCCAGTTTCAGGTTTCCCTTGTCGGTGAGCTTCCTCCCCTCCCCCATATATTCGGCCAAGTCCCGGAACCGGGCCAGGATGGGAGCCTGGGCAGCAGACTCGCGGGCGAGTTCCTCTGGGACTTGGGGCTGGGGCGCCAGCACGATCCCCGGACCTTCGTCGAGGTCGTCGATATCACCGAAATCACCTAGCGGGCCCAGCACCTCGTCCCGGTGCTCGATGGGACCGTCGTTGAACGCCTCTATCCAGGCGGAGACGTCATCGGGGTTGTCCATGTCCACTCCCTCCTCCAGCATTGCCATCACCAGACGGGTCGCCGGGGAACCCCGGTTGGGATCCGACATCAGCTCTACGACCTCGTCGGTGTGATTCCGGGTGTGGGCGATTAGGTCCCCGACGTCGTCGCTATCGGGGTCCATGAGATCCTCGGCCGCAAGGAACTCAAGGAAGCGGCAAAACGCCTCCACCGTTTCAGGAACGTCATCCGAATCGAGAACCACCTTCTCGGGGAGGTAGTGGAGAAGCATCTCGTCGATGTGACGACGCTGCCACCACCGGAGCCGGTCATCGCCCACCCACCTCTTGTAGGTGAGGGTGGTATGGGCGTGATCGGCCAGACCGGGTCTTTGGGACCAGGTGGCGAAAGCCCCGAGGAGGTCATCCATCTCCTGGTCGCCGTCGTCGTCGTCATCCGTCGGCTCCGGCTCCGGCACCGGGAACAACGGAACCTCATCGCCCCCTCCGTTGGCCCTCTCCCGCATCGCAGCGGTGGCCCGGCCGGGGTCGAAACGTTTTGGGTCGAAACCGGGAGGGACCCACTCGGAAAGCTCCACGTGTTGGGGGTGATCAGGGTTCCTCCAAGCACTCAACAGGTTCTCGTATCCCGGAGGGCCGCCACAGTCCTCCGGGGGGCATGCCCTCCCGCCCTCGATACAAACCGGATAGTCGACGCCTTGTTCCGGAGAGCCTATCTCCTCGACCTCAACCTGATGCTCCCAGCCGTCACCGAAGTCGTAGTCCCAGCGCATGGTTGAGCCGACGGTGGGGAGAGCCACGCCCAAGGGGTATCGGTTCTCGTCCCTGTCCGCGATAGCCCATTCCGGATCCGGGTTGCCATAGGTGACTCCGTTGATGTCGAAGACATGGAGATGGCCACCCATCCAGCCCATGGCTCCCTCCAACACCCCGGCCAACTCCCCCAACATCATGTCCGAGCGAACCGCCAGACGTCGCCACACTGGCGGTTTCACCACACCAAGTGTGACCTTGAGCTGATGAACGGTGGTCATGGAGCTCCCCAGGTGTCGTTATCGGATCACGATGGTAGGCCCCCACATCCGGCGACACCCACAGGGCCGTGGGAGGCTGCAGGTATGGTCTAGCCATGCAGGTCAAAGTCGATCGCGGCGGCAGGGTGGTTATTCCCAAGCCACTACTTACGGCACTGGGGACTGGCCCGGATACGGAGTTGGAACTGATCGTCGAGGGCGCCGGTCTGCGACTCGAGCCGATTTCGATACGAGAGCGCGGCATCGAAGAGCGTGATGGGCTGCCACTCCTCAGCCATGTAGAGGACGTCGTTCTCACCGACCGCGACGTCCAGCGACTCCGCGATGAACCCCAACGCTGAACATCTCGCTTGTTGACCCGGCTTCCCCTGCCGTTGCGGTCTAGCCCTCGTCAAGCCCGACGGGTGCTCATTGACAACTTCGCCGATTGAGGGACACGGAAACCAACGCTGCTCCTCGACAAGCTGCGGCACGGGTTGACCCATTGGGTCACGTTGCGCCGGGTATACGTAGTCGGTTCTTAGCCTTCTCCCTCATGCTCCGGTTGAGGCGCGGGGAGACCGAGACCTCAACGAATGCTGATGTTCCGCCGTGCGCGTCATCGCCCTATGCGGTTGGGCCATGGACCGGCGAGACGACGCCGTCTACATCCACTACGAGGGCCGTGTTGGGCGACATACGCTCCCTTCGCATTGGTCCACATTGCTCCAACAGGTGCGTCGAGCTCTAGCCATCCTTTGAACGGTATCGCATCCCGGTTCAATCCTCCTAGGAGGCTGGTTTGTGACGACAACAGGCTGCAAAGGTCACATGTGTTCGGTTTCTGTCCGACGAATGGGGGACAATGGTTCAAGAGAAAGGAAGTGGGAGATGGCGCGATTCTTCACCGCCGATCTTCATCTCGGTCATCACAACATCATCGGCTACTGCGATCGGCCATTCGCCGACGTCGACCACATGAGCAAGGCTCTAGTGGACCGCTGGAATGAGGTGGTGGAATCGGGCGATGAGGTGTGGGTGCTGGGCGACGTGGCGATGGGACAGAAGCATGAGAACCTCCCCGTCATGGAACAGATGAACGGTACGAAGCATCTCGTGTCGGGGAACCACGACCACTGCTGGGGTGCGGGTCGTTTCTCGAAGAAACCCGACAGGTTCGCCGAGATGACCGACCTCTACCTTCGGTTCTTTGACACGGTTCAGGACGAAGCCACCATCGAGATCGGGGGGCAAGGTCTGCTCATGCATCACTTCCCCTACCGTGGAGACTCCAAGAGTG
>WHTL01000214.1 GCA_009377735.1 Acidimicrobiia bacterium | reverse complement strand
GAGATCCTCAACAAGCGCATCATCGAGGAGGAGCACAAACGTTCCGCCGCCCCAGTCGGCGAGCAGGAGGCGGTTCCGGCCACCGACCGCTTCGTTGACCTCAGTCATGTGATCGAAGACGGGTTGATCACCTATCGGGGTCTTCCCGGGCCTGTCATCATCGACCATATCACCCGAGAGGACTCCCGGGATTACTACGCCGAGGGCACCGAATTCCAGATCGGACGTATCGAGATGGTCGGCAACACGGGCACCTATCTCGACATGCCGTTCCATCGTTACCCAGCAGGTGCCGATCTGGCGGGGGTCGTACTGGAGAAGGTGTCGAATGTCCCCGGTGTTGTGGTACGGGTCACGGGGATGGAGGAATCCGCCATCGACTGGCATCACTTCGCGCCGATCGATTGCGATGGCCACGCCGTGCTGGTTCACACGGACTGGGATCGTCATTGGGGTAGCGAGCAGTATTTCGACCCCGTCCACCCTCATCTCACCGAGAAGGCGGTCGAGTGTCTAGTTGATCAGGGGGCGGCACTGGTAGGAATCGACTCGGTCAACATCGATGACACCACCACCGGCACCAGACCGGCGCACTCGGTGCTGCTGGCTGCCGAGATCCCGGTCGTGGAGCATCTCACCAACCTCGGTGAGCTCCCCACCTCGGGGTTTCGTTTCTCGGCCGTCCCACCCATGATCTCGGGGATGGGCACCTTCCCAGTGAGGGCACACGCCCGCATCCCGGTGGCCCGGTAACCAATTCGTTGCTGTTCAGTCAATGTCTGCATGTTGACTCCTAACGACGATGGCCGTACACTGGCCGTACATCACGATGCAGGAGATCATGTCGACTGGAACCAAGCGGAATCGCAGTGAACGTCTCGAGGTGCGGACGACACCCGAGGAACGGGCTGTGATCGACCGGGCGGTCGCAGCGTCGGGGACCGACCTGACCGACTTCGTCGTCACGAACCTGACGGTGGCTTCACGGCGTGTCCTCGCCGACCGAACCGAGTTCCCTCTTAGTTCCGAAGCCCAAGAGGCCTGGGAGAAAGTCAACCGTCGCCGGGCCCGTAGCCTCACCGGGCTCCGTAAGTTGATGGGCAGGCCATCGCCGTTCACTGAGGAGTGATACAACGGTATCGGGCTCCACGACTCCTTGAGACTGGCGACAAAGTTGACGAGTTCGAGTGTCGCTCTGTCGAACAGACCGAATGGCTCCGTTATCATGCCCGTCAGGCCCACGCCGCCGGTACGGCCAAGGTTCTCGTCATCACCCCGGCCGACAGCACCGGGGTAGTCGCATACTACGCGTGGTCGATGGCCACCATCTCTATCACGGAAGCGCCCGCTCGCGTGGCCAAGGGCGCAGGACGTTACCCACAGCCAGTCGCACTGCTTGCTCGACTTGGCGTAACGCTCGACCACGAAGGGCATGGGCTTGAAGCGGGCCTCCTCTCCGACGCAATTGGTCGTACCGCTCAGCTGGCCGTGGAGATCGGATGCCGGGGCTTGCTGGTTCACGCCGAGAACCCTGAAGCTCGAGAATTCTACCTTCACCTTGTACCCGAGTGCGAGCCTTCGCCGACCGACGACTTGCATCTCTTCTTGCTGATGAAGGACATCCTTAAGACCCTGCGTGGCTGAACCGACGGTCCTGTCTACACCCAGCGGCCATCGAGGCCATTCAGCACTACTCTCACCGGTAATGAGCGACTGCCACGCTGACGTCGAGCGGTACCCGCTCCGCCTGAGAGGGAGATGTAGATGAGCGACGTTGGGAGCACCGGGCTCGATGTCGAGGATGTCGATCTGCTCGTGGTCGGCGGAGGAAAGGCTGGCAAGTCGCTGGCGATGGATCGAGCCCGGGCCGGCTGGAGTGTCGTCATGGTGGAGCGAGACAAGGTGGGCGGGACCTGTATCAATGTGGCATGCATCCCCACCAAGTCGCTGGTGGGCTCGGCTCGGACTTTGCTGAGCGCGCGTCACGCGGCTCGTATGGGCGTCGCTATCGACGGCGATCCGTCGGTATCGCTCGAAGCCTTACGGCACCACAAGGAGTCGGTAGTGGACGGGATGGTGTCGTCGCACGAGTCGATGTTCATCGCCTCGGCCATGGACTTCGTGCTCGGCACGGCAGGTTTCATCGCACCGCGAACCGTCGAGATCACCACCGGCGACGGGCGCAGCCGTGTTGTGCGGGGACGGGAGGTCGTGATCAACACCGGAACTGTTCCGGCCATGCCGAACCTCCCTGGCCTAGCGGACGCCGACGTATGGACCTCCGAGACCATCCTGCAGCTCGAAAGCCTGCCTGAAACGATGATCGTCGTCGGCGGCGGCTATGTGGGCTGCGAGTTCGCGTCGATGTTTGCGGTCTTCGGGACCCAGGTCACGCTCCTGCAAGCGGGGGACCAGCTGCTTCCTCGTGAGGATCCTGACATCTCGGACGCGGTCGCCGACATCCTCACCGACCAGGGTGTGGACGTTCGCCTCGGGGCGCGGGCCACAGGGGTGCATCGCGAACCCGGCCACGGCGAGGTCGCCGTCACTCTCGACTTAGGCGGAGAGGTCGGCGCACAGGAGCTGCTGGTGGCGACTGGTCGGGCGCCGGTCACCGCAGAGCTCGGTCTCGATGCAGCGGGCGTGAGGCTGACCGAGAGTGGGTTCGTGGACGTCGACGATCACCTCCGTACGGGTGCGGAGCACACGTGGGCGGCGGGTGACGTCGCTGGCAGTCCACAGTTCACCCATGCCTCGTGGAATGACTTTCGCATCCTGCGCGAGAACGTTACCGGAGGCGATGCCGTGACTACTGGGCGGCTCGTGCCCTACACCGTATTCATCACACCCGAGCTCGCACGTGTGGGTCTGACCGAGACCGAGGCACGAGCCCAAGGGCATGGGGTGAAGGTGGCGAATCTTCCGGCTGCGTCCATCCCGCGGGCCAAGACGTTGCACGAGACCGTCGGCATGTGGAAGGTCGTAGTCGATGCTGAGACCGACCAGATCCTGGGCGCCGCGCTGTTGGGCCATGACGCTGGCGAGGTGATCGCAGCGGTTCAGATGGCGATGCTCGGTGGGCTGCGCTACCAGAAGGTCCGTGACGCGGTGATCACTCATCCCACGATGGGGGAGGGCCTCAACCTCCTATTCGACACTCTTGGAGAAGCCCGGACCTGATGATTGATTTCGTACAGCCGAGGCCGAGTCTCAGGAATGCTCGAGCACCGCAACCAGGCGTGCCAGAGCAGCGGTGTAGGAATGGGACGGTGGCGTACCGAACCCGATGACCAGGGCCGGAGGAGGCGACTCCGCTTCGGCGATCGTTTCTGAAAGTCCTGTCAGAGCCAACCCCCGTTCTCGGGCGGTGGCGACGACCTCATCCTCGGTCTTACCCGGTGGGAGTTCCACCACGGCATGGAGTCCGGCGGCGACACCACGGACACGGGCCGACGGCACCCGTTCGGTCAGTATCGACTCCAGTCGATCCCGACGCCTCCGGTAGATATTCCGCATGCGCCGGATATGACGGTCGTACCCACCCGACTCGATGAGATGAGCCAGGGCGACCTGGTCCACGATGCTTGCGTGACGACCGGTGAGTCTTTGGGCCTCGATCAACTCCTCCAGCATGTCATTCGGCGGGATCAGCCAGCCCAATCTCAGACCTGGAACCAGACTCTTGCTCGCCGTGCCAGAGTACACGACCCGGTCCGGTGCCAGGGACTGGAGAGCCCCGACCGACTTGCGGTCATATCGAAACTCGCCGTCGTAGTCGTCCTCGATGATCACCGCCCCTTCCTGATTGGCCCAGGTGGTGACGGCGCGACGCCGAGCAGGGTGCAGGGCGCCCCCCAACGGGTGCTGATGGGCCGGGGTGAGCAATACCGCATCTGCACTGGGAAGCTCTGAGACGACTGCACCGACTCCATCCACGGGGATGGTGGCGATTTGCATCTCCCTGCGGGCAAGGAGTCGGTGGTGGAGGGTATGACCGAGTGCCTCGATCACGAATCGCGTGGTGCCTCGATGAACAAGAACGTCGCAAATCAGATCGAGGCCGGAGGTGAAACCGTTGCAGATGATGACCTGGTCTGGATGGGCAATAACCCCGCGTGCTCGACCAAGGTAAGCGGCAAGGGCATTCTGAAGTTGTTGTGCGCCCCGGAGGTGCCCATAACCAAACTGTTGGTCGGACGCGGCCCCCATGGCGGATCGGGTGGCCGACAGCCACGCCGACCGGGGAAAGCTGGTCAGGTCGGGTTGGCCCGGTCGCAGATCGAAACGAATTGATGCCAGGCTTTCCGCGGTTGCGGAGGTAGCCCTCAGTGGTGTCACAGAATCGAGGTCCGCCACGAATGTCCCAGAGCCCTGACGCGCCGTGAGCCATCCCTCGGCCACGAGTTGGTCGTAGGCCTCGCTGACGGTATTCCGGGCGAGCCCCTGGTCAGACGCCAGGGCTCGTGTCGATGGAAGTTGTGTTCCCGCTTGGAGTCGACCGTCGCGGATCGCCTCACGGAGGGCCGTCTCCAAACCTGCCCGAACCCGGTGACCGGTCCGTTCGATGTGAAGATCCAATCCAGAAGTGGCCCGTGTTTTTGCCATCCGATTGGATCTTACATGTGGGCCTCTTGGTGTTTACGTTGAATCTATGTCAACAGAAACCATCTTAGTGCCAGTCCGACTCGACTTCGATGGGCTCGCCCCCAAGGTGGGTCGAGCCGTCAGCCAACTCGACGGGGCGGCCACCGCCATCCTCGACGAAGCCGACATCGATCATCGCCTTCGGGAATTGCTTCGTCTGCGGGTCTCGCAGATCAACGGATGCGCCTTCTGCATCGACATGCACTCAAAGGACGCCGTGGCGGTGGGAGAGAGCTCCGAACGGGTCCATGCTCTCCCTGCGTGGCGGGAGACTCCCTTCTTCACCGCCAAGGAGCGGGCCGCACTCGCCTTCGTAGAGTCGGTTGCCACCATGAATCAGACCCACGTGCCCGACGACGACTTTGCTGCGGTGTCTAAGGAGTTCACAGGGCTCGAGGTGTCCGCTCTCCTCAGCCTGGTGATGGCGGTCTCGGCGTGGAATACCATTGGGGTCACCACCCACCAATGGGAACCGGGTTCTTATCGGGTTGGTGATTGATCTCGACCCGGGATCTAGGAGAGAGATGCGTCGACTATGTCGAGGGAAGGGACCGGTAATGAGCTACACGGGTATGGTCAAGAGCCTGGATGTGCCGGTGGGTTTCCAGGTGCCAGGGGAGCTCGTGTACGACGACCTGCGCGCTACTCCGATCGAGCGGTCCGATCTCTCTGATGATATTCGGGGCATCAATTCCAGTCTCGACCTCATACGCCGGACCAGGGGCGGCTGGCCCGACGAGGCGGTAGCCGAGGACGACAACTACGTCGACATCGTGTGGCATGAGCTGGAGAACAGAGAGGGCTACTCGTACGCCTATGTGGTGCGTGATGCCGAGGGGACATATCTCGGCTGCTGCTACCTGTATCCGATGGGACGACGCGTCCCACTAACCGACGAGCTGATGGACCACGACGTCGATGCGAGCTGGTGGGTCACCGAGGATGCATACCAGCAGGGCTACTACTCAAAGGTCCACGAGGCGCTTGGACATTGGGTAGATACCGCGTTTCCTTTCACCAACCCCTATTACTCGAACCAGGAGATCCCGGGCCGGGGCTGAGTAGGGCAAGTGATTCTCGGAGCCAGGCACAGCCGTGTGGGACCGGCGATGTAAGACTTGACCCTGGATCGACACGTCCTATTAGTTTGGAGATGTGTCAATCGACCTGATCGCCAGGGCTAGGGACGGGGATGGCGATGCTTTCCGCGAGCTCACCGCGCCGCATCGTCGGGAGCTGCTGGTGCACTGCTACCGGATGCTCGGATCCATCCAAGATGCCGAGGACACCCTTCAGGACACGCTACTGGGTGCTTGGCAAGGCCTCGGAGGGTTCGAGGAACGCGCCTCGATCCGCACCTGGCTCTACCGGATTGCCACCAACCGGTGCCTTAACGCGCTGCGCTCTGCAAGCCGTCGCCCGGCCAAAGCGTGGGACATCGCGGAGGTTGAACCGCCCGAGCCGACCAGGCACGGTGAGGTCGCCTGGCTCGAGCCTATTCCCGACGCCCTCCTCGGGGGTGGGATCGACGTACCGCTCGGCCCCGAAGGGCGCTATGAGCAGACCGAATCCATCTCCCTGGCGTTCGTGGCCGCCCTACAGGTGTTGCCACCACGCCAGCTCGCGGTGCTCGTCTTGCGTGACGTACTCGGATTCCACGCGAAGGAGGTGGCCGACATGCTCGACACCACGCTCGAATCGGTCAACGGCGTTCTCAAGCGGGCTCGCACCAATTTGGCGCGTCGGCTGTCTCCGACCGTCGGCCGCGAACCGCCACCCGCCCCCTACTCACTCCCAGAGGGTGATATCGTGGCGAAGTTCGTCCGCGCCTACGAGGCTGCGGATCTCGACGCGGTGGTGGCCCTGCTCACCGACGACGTCTTTATCTCGATGCCACCGTTCCCCCACGAGTACGAGGGTAGCGACCTGGTAGCCCGGTTCTTCGCCAGTATCTTCGGCTCGGGCAGGAGGTTCGACCTCGTGCCGACGCGAGCCAACGGTCAGCCAGCGCTCGGTGCCTACCTTCGCTCCAGAAACGGCATCCGCCATGGGACCGGGATCTTCGTCCTCGGCCTCAGCGGTGATCGGATCTGCGCCGCCACCCGCTTCGACAGCAGCGTGCTCCCATGGTTCGGGCTACCCCAATCGCTCCCCGGCCAATAGCGAGCATCCGATCGGTGGACTTGCACGGCAGCGTCCGCTCGGGGGACTAGTCATCCAG